>PFCS01000037.1 GCA_002772895.1 Parcubacteria group bacterium CG10_big_fil_rev_8_21_14_0_10_36_14
TTCACCAAATCCATTAGTATTTAATAAAAAAATTGAAACAAAGCAGGCGGTTGCAAAAGGCATTTCTCTTGTATTGGGAGAGCAGGAAATTTCTAGTGTGCCGGGTTCTTATTCCTGGACTTGGGAATGGTCAAATACGCCAAATACTTTTATAACGGCAACACAAAATTCTACTTCATCGAATATTTCTGACGTTTCTTCCAAACAAGAAAATGGTGAAGAGGTTTTAACTGCAAAAGCTAAGATTACCAATGATTTGGGGCTGGGAGGCAATACGGATGTTACGGGAAGCACAAGGGTTATTGTATTTTTATGCGAAAATCCATGGGGTATTGATCTTTTGACCGGCCGACTTGCTCCATTTAATGATCCTAATGATTTTTTCCCAGGCGCAGGATTTAATTTTAGCACATATTATTGTCGAGATGACAAAACTCTCCTACCTTTTTTAAACGTTGTTGGCGTTTCTCCTGTTGATCCAGAAATTCTTAGAGAATATCTATTTACGGATTCAGAAACCGGCGATGCTATCGGAATTAGGATTTATCCTAATACAGAACATAACTCTGCGTTGTCCTGGTATAAGAGTAAGAATTTTATCGGCACTCCAACTTCAATAAAAGTGGATGGCTATAATGGAATCGTTGACAATAGATCAATTTATGTAAATGCCGCAAATCATGTTGAACAAAACTTCACAAATATTTTTGTTATTTCATATAATCAAAATGCAAGCACTGCAATGCAGAATATTTATAAACAATTTATAAAAAATTGGATTTTTAATACTAATTTACTTGAGTTGAATCCTAGAATATGCGCAGTTAACGGTACATCTTGCGTTAGCAGTTTAGATTGTGGGGCTGATGATTTTTGTATTGCGGAAAAAGACAAATTGACCAGAGATGTTTTACGAATGGAGAATTTTAATGAAGTTGCAGAGTTGTTGGAAGGCTATAAAAAACAAAACAATCTTTATCCTCAGCTTTTATCAGGAAGTTTCTTGCGGGGATTTTCTGTAAGTACTTGGCCGTCATGGCAGTCGGTGCTTGGAAATGAGTTAGGTAAAGGTTTACCGCTCGATCCTTTGAATAAACATATGGATTGTGAAATAAACAGAGTTTGCAGTACGAGTAATAAAACATGCTTTATGGATGCGGATTGCAATGTCGGAGAATCTTGTTTGCCGGAAACAAGCCTTTGTTGGAATGGAGAATTGGGAAGATATCAATGTACTTATGGCTCGCATGTTTATTATTATAAAAATATATCACAAGATAATTATCAGATTGCAAGCGATTTTGAGTTTATGGAAGGCAACAATTGGTGGGCTCCTAACGGAGTTTCGGATCCAATAGAGCCAATCGTTGATCCTAACCAAGTAACGGATAATTTTAAAGTTATGGGTTCTTGTATATATGAGACAGTTGGCACATCCATAACTTGTGGTGATGGAATAGTGGGAGAAAGTGAAGAATGTGAAAAAGGACAAGAAAATTATGAACCGTGCGAAATTGCCGGAAAGAGTGGTTTTAGGAAATTAATTTGTGTTTCATCTGATTTGCCTGATGGATGTTCTTGGGACCATAGCGCGGTATGCCAAGTCGGTCAGTGTGGAGACGGCGTTGTTCAGTTGCCGGAGTATTGTGACGATGGCAGTAAAAATGGCGCATATGGATATTGCAATACTACATGTACGGAGCTTGCGGCGTATTGCGGTGATGCTATAAAAAATGGAAGTGAACAATGTGACTTAGGGTCGAAGTTAAATGGCAATTATGCTTCCGGATGCTCATGGGATTGCAAATTGCCAGGACCTATTTGTGGCGACGGTATTGTTGATATTGGAGAAGAAGACTGCGATAAAAATATCCAGACCTCAACAGTTGGATGTATAGCAATAGGTGGTTATCCAACACAAAAAACAAGAACTTGCGATGAAAAGTTTTGCACTTGGAATGATTGGGGAGTTTGTCAGCCGATCGGAGTCTGTGGAAATGGAATAAAAGAGGGCTCTGAGATTTGTGATGACGGAGATAGTTTGAATACAAATTCTTGCATGAATGATTGTAAGCTTGCAATTTGTGGAGATGGATACGTCAGAAGTGGATATGAATTTTGTGATAATGGTTTATCGAACGGCATCGTTTGTAAACCGGGCTATGGATTAACTTGTAATTATTGCGGTTTTAGTTGCAACATAATAACAGTTACCGGTGAATATTGCGGTGATGGAAAAATAAATGGAAATGAAGAATGCGATGGCAGTAGCTTTGGCGGATTAACTTGTGTTAATTTTGGGTTAGATGACATAGAAGAGTGCGGTTATATAAATAGCTCATTAGTTTGCACCACCCAGAATGCATTACAATGTACTTCGGCGTGTAAAATAGACATTGCTCAGTGCAAATGATAAAATTTATTTTATAATTTAATTTTAATTATTAAAAAAAGATAATTATTTTATGCCTAACGATAATATACCAAAAAATTTACCTATAGAAGGGAAAAGTTTATTAGATAATGTAGACCAAGCGCGAGATAACGCGCCTCAGCCGGAAGCACCAAAAGAAGAAACAAAGATAAATAATCCGGAAACGGAAGATATTTTTTTTAATGTTACAGAAGCTCCGCCAATAAGCGCAAAGCCTCAAGAAAATATGGGAGCAGAGGGGCAAGGATCGGGAATACCACAAGAACCGGCTTTTTTAGAAACCCCACATCAGGGTTTTAAGAAGGTTTTGATTACGATTGTTTCATTGATTGTTATGGCAGGTCTTCTGGCAGGAGGCGGATATTGGGTTTATGTTCAATTTTTACGTCCGGCACCACTTAATCCAAATCTAAATATAAATATAAACTCAAATAATTTACCAGCAACGCAAACAAATCAGCAAGTAGAGGAACAGGTTACAATTCCTTTGGATAGCGATAATGACGGATTAACGGATGAGCGAGAAATTACGCTCGGTACAGATCCAAGAAATCCAGATACTGATGGAGATAGATTATTTGATAGAGAAGAGGTTGAGGTTTATAATACCGACCCATTAAACAAAGATACGGATGGTGATACTTATGAAGATGGAGCTGAAGTTCAAGGCGGATATGACCCTAAGGGACCGGGAAAATTGATTAAGATTCCGGCAGGCGAATAAATATAAAAATAATATAATTAAATTTATTATGGAGGAAGCTACGCAACAAAAAAATCAGGAACCTGTTAAACCGGAAGAAAAAAAAGTGCGATTTAATGTTATGCCTCAGGAGTTTCGTGCTATTTCGCCAAAAGCAAAAATACCCAAAAAATTTATTTTTGCAGCAGCGGGAGCCGGTATATTGGTTATTGCCATAATAATCGGAGTTGTTGTATTTAATAGTGGAAAAGAAAATAAGATTATCGTTGAAACGTCGACAGAGCCCACAGAAACGGTCGTAGAAAAACCACAAGAACCGACAGCTAGTACATCGACAGGACTTTTTACGCCCGCAGAAGAACCGGTCCAAGTTTCTCCTACGCCAGAAGAACCAATCGGAACCTTGGTACAGGGAAACGATTCTGATGCTGATGGGCTATCGGATAAAGAAGAAGCTATATTTCAAACAGACACAACCAGACCAGATACTGATTCGGACGGGTTCTTAGATGGAAATGAAGTATTTAATCTTTATAATCCCGCGGCAGTTGCTCCAGTAGGACTTTTAGAATCAGGCATAGCAAAGCTTTATCGAAATGCTACGGAAGGTTATAGTATTTTTTATCCTTCACTTTGGTCTACTTCAAGCACTTCTAATACAAGCATGGTAAGTTTTTTATCAGGCGAATCCGAAAGTATTAATATAACAGTGGTAGAAGCGCCCGAAGCGATTACTCTGCGAAGTTGGTATATAAGTGAATATCCGGATAAAGATATAAATAATCTACAATCATACACAAATAAGCAAGGTTATCGTGGATTGCAGGATACGGATCGGCTTAATACATATATAAAAGAAGGAAATAAGGTTTTTATTATCAATTATTCTTTGGGCGTAACCAATAAGATTTGGTATAGGCGTTTATATGATATGATGCTTAATAGTCTGAAGCTTGAGTAAAGTTCTTAACTTTGTATTTTAATATATGATTAATTTTGAGATGAATGGGGGAGTTGCAGGGCTGAAAGAGGACGTAAAAAAATTAGAAAAAGCCCTTTTTCAAGAATTTAAGAAAGATGGGGACATTTCTATTGCTTTTGTAGATAGTAAAACGAGTAAAAAATTAAATAAGACATATCGTGGCAAAAATAAACCGGCTAATATTTTAACTTTTGTATATAATGACGAGGATTCCTTGGGAGAAATTATTTTGTGTAAAGAAGAGCTAAAGCATTTTGCCAAAGAACAAAATATTTCTATAAAAAAAGCAGCAATTTATTTAATTATTCATGGAATGTGTCATATTTTTGGATTTACTCATAAAATAAATAAAAAGGCAGTTCAAATGGAAAAGAAAGAAATGAAGATAAAAAAAATGATAAAAATATGAAAAATAGAATGTTGCGTAGCATTGGCAGCGCATTAAAAGGTTTTAGTATCATTTTGAAAGAAGAAAGGAATTTCAGAATACAAAATATCGTTGCAATAATCGTTATAGTTTTAATGAATATCTTTCCTTTATCTATCGTAGAGAAGGGAATATTGCTTTTATTAATTGTAATTATCCTTGTTTTGGAAATGTTTAATAGCATTATGGAACGTCTTTTGGATATTTTTAAGCCCAGAATGCATGCTTATGTAAAGGATATAAAGGATATTGCCGCAGGGACTGTTTTGATTTCTGCTGTCGGCGCCATAATAATAGGAGTTATTATTTTTTACCCACATTTAAAATTTTTTTTGACCTTTATTAAAAGATAATCTAAAATACTGATAGATATGCAAGAGAACATAATAGTCGGCCTTGATATCGGATCCCGCTCAATAAAGATGGCAGCAGGTGAGTTGGTGGTCACAGGAGACAAAGAGCAACTCCATATTCTAGGAGCAGTGGAAGTTCCGTCAGAAGGCATTAAAAAAGGAGTAATTTCTAACGTGGAAGATGTAATAAGTAGCATCTCTATTTGTCGTGATCGATTGGAGCGAGTCATGAATATACCGATAGAGCGAATTTATGCATCTGTGAATACGAATCAACTCTTATGCCAGGAATCAAGAGGCCTTGTCGGAGTAGGGAGACCAAATGGGGAGATTGTCGGAGAGGATACCTACCGTGCCTTAGAGCAAGCACAGACGGTCGTACGGCCGTCAAACTACGAAATCCTACATGTAATACCAAAAGGCTATTCTGTTGACGGACAGCCTAATATAAAGGATCCTATTGGAATGACAGGTATTCGGTTGGAAGTTGATGCATTTTTAATACAGATGCCATTAACGCATCTAAAAAATCTAACAAAGTGCATTCATAGAACAACAATGGAAATTGATGATGTTGTTTTAGGAATTTTAGCGAATGCGGAGAGTATGCTAACTCCAAAACAAAAAGATTTTGGTGCGGCGGTTATAGATATTGGCGCTGCGACAACGGGAGTAGCGGTTTATGAAGAGGGAGATTTGATACATCTGGCTATTTTACCGATTGGTTCGGATTATATAACACAGGATATAAATCTTTGTTTTAAAATTTCTCTTGAGATTGCGGAGAAATTGAAAATTAAGTATGGTTCTGCTTCTCCAAAAAATGTATCCAAAAAAGAAGAGATAAATCTTATTAATGAAGGGTATGGTGAAGAAGAGATTATTTCCCGTAAAGCATTGACGGAAATAATTGAAGCTAGGGTTGAGGAAATATTTTCAAAGGTAAATGCCGAACTTATAAAAGTAGGATTAGCTGGGCTTTTACCGGCAGGAGCCGTTCTTTGTGGCGGTGGAGCAAAATTGGAAGGTATCGTAGAATTGGCGAAGAAAGAATTAAAGCTTCCGGTTTCTATTGGATATCCGTTAGATGTTTCTAGTGTTTCCGAAAAAATTAGCGATCCTTCTTTTTCAACTGCGATAAGTTTGGTAAAGTGGGGGAGTTTGAATCAAGACTTTTCGGTTGATACTGTAAAAAAGATAATGCATAAATTGAAGGGTTTCGCCGGAAAGGGTCTCACTATTTTACGAGGCGGTTTTAAGAGCATTTGGAAATAGGGCATATCATAAAAAATATTGTTAAAATGGCAGAAGCCATTTTTTTTGTTGTAAATATTTTGTTGGATAAAAAATGTGTTCAACCAAGTTGACGCGTTTTTGTATGGTTGGTAAACTATAATAAATAGAGGAAATTATAATTAAATTAAAACAATATGCCAGAAGTAAAACCAGATATAGAAACCTTTGCTAAAATAAAAGTTGTTGGTGTTGGCGGTGGCGGTGGATCTGCTATAAATAGAATGATAAATAGCAAGATAAAAGGAGTAGAATTTTTAGCTGTTAATACCGACGTACAAGCACTTCATTTTTCAAAAGCAAATAAAAAAATAAATATAGGAAAACAAATTACACGAGGACTTGGCGCAGGCATGGATCCTGAACTTGGTAAGAAAGCGGCTGAAGAAAATCAAAATGAAATACGCGAATCATTAAAAGACTCGGATATGGTATTTATTACCTGTGGACTCGGTGGAGGAACTGGTTCAGGTGGAAGTCCTATTGTAGCTCAGATAGCCAGAGATACGGGTGCTCTTACTGTTGCAGTTGTAACCAAGCCTTTTTCATTTGAGGGTGTACAAAGGAAAGAAATTTCAGAAAAAGCATACGATGCACTATCTCAAGTAGTTGATGCAATAATTACTATTCCAAACGACAGGATATTGCAGATAGTTGAAAAAAAGACTTCTTTGATGGATGCGTTTGATATTGTAGACGATGTTCTGCGTCAGGGAGTTCAGGGGATATCGGAACTTATCACTGTTCCAGGGCAGATCAATGTTGATTTCGCCGATGTCAAAAAAATTATGAAAGAAGCAGGCACTGCTCTTATGGGAATTGGAAGAGGAAGTGGAGAGAATAGAGCGATAGAGGCGGCAAAGGCAGCTATCCAATCGCCACTTTTAGAAACTACGATAGATGGCGCAAAAGGAATTTTATTCAGTATCACCGGTAGTAGCGATTTGGGTATGAATGAAGTTTCTGAAGCGGCTAAAATTATTACTCAAAATGCCGATAGTGACGCAAGAGTAATCTGGGGAACGGTTATTGACGAATCGTTGAAAGATGAGGTAAAGATTACAGTGATAGCAACGGGTTTCGGGGGTGTAAAAATTTCGAAGCAAAGTCAAAATGCTTCAGGTTTTTATCCGCAACCGGATTTTATAAAAAAAAGCGAACCGTCATCGCGTCCTATTAAAAAAGAGGAGTCAAAAAAAGAAAACTTTAAAGTCACTGAAATTCGCGACGACGAAGAAAATGAAGAAGATGTAAACGAATTGGATATCCCCGCATTTTTGAGAAAGAAAATGTAAAAAACAGATTCTTGATTTATATTTTTTAGCACCTCGTTGGTTTATCCGACGAGGTGCTTTGTTTTTTAATAAATTTTTACAGATGTGGTATAATGATAAAAAATAAGTTATGCTCGTAATTTTGTAATTTGTATTTGGTTACGTGTTACATATTACGTGCTATATGACATATGCGTACAGACACAACTAAAGATGTCCAATCACTTTTAGAAGAAAATATAAAGCTTTCAAAGGCTATCTTGCATTCAACGGAAAAAACTCGCAAAGCCATGCAGTGGATGAAAATAATGTCTCTTTTACGAGTTATTATTATAATAATACCAATTATTATAGCCTTGATATACGTGCCTCCATTTCTAAGCCAGTTTTCGAAAACATTCGGAAGTTTTTATGGCGGGGAGCAATTTAATATTTTACAGCAATTACAAAATTTTAGTGGAGATACATTAGGTAATATTTTGCAATAATTATGCTAAAGCATTTAAAAAAAGAATATTATAATAAAACAAAAAATTTCAGTATCGTTATTGGAATCATTTTAATATTTTTTGCTAGTTTTATTTTTGGTTTAGCGGGAGGTATTTTAGCGCCACATTTGAATAGCGATTTTTTTGTTTGGCTTGGTGATTCTCTTAGCGGAAAAGAAGACATGGCTCAAACGCAAATAATTGAAAAGAATGTTAAGGCGTTAATTGAGGAAGATAGCGCAACAGTGAAAGCCGTTCAAAATGTTCTTGATTCTACGGTTAGCATAGTAATAAGTAAGGACATAAGTGCTTATTATGATCAAATAGGCTTATATATTTTTCCACTTGATATTTATTCAGAATCAGAACAGGATAGCGAGTCAAGCACTCCGCAAAAAACAGAAATAGGAGGCGGTTCGGGTTTTATTATTTCACAAGACGGATTAATTTTAACAAATAAACATGTTGTTTCTGATGCTAGCGCTGACTACGCTGTTATTCTATCTGACGGATCTAAATATGAAGCGGAGATACTGGCGACAGATCCGCTTATGGATTTGGCGATTTTAAAAATTAACGTAACTGGTCTTCCGGAAGCAACATTGGGTGACTCTGATGCTTTGACTCTCGGACAAGCAGTTATTGCCATTGGATATAGTCTGTCGCAATATCAGAATAGTGTAACCAAGGGTATTGTATCGGGCATTGAGCGACGCATTAGCGCTGAAGGAGAAACAATTGATGGAGCTATACAGACAGACGCAGCGATAAATCTCGGAAATTCCGGTGGGCCACTCATAAATCTGAAAGGAGAAGTTGTCGGAATAAACACAGCTGTAAATTTTGAAGGTCAGCTCATTGGTTTCGCGATCCCTATAAATAGCGCCAAGCAGGTAATAGATAGTATGAAAAGATTCGGAAAAATTGTTCGGCCGTGGTTGGGGGTGCGTTATATATTGTTGAACGAACAGATCAGTGCTTTAAATAATTTTCCGGTGGATTATGGAGCGTTGCTTGTAAAAGGCTCTTCGCTAACTGATTTAGCAATTATATCAAGTTCACCAGCCAATAAAGCGGGACTTGAAGAGGGGGATATTATTTTGGAGGTTGGCGGTAAAAAAGTTACAGAAAATTCTTCTTTGGCCAAAATAATTAGTAAATATGATGTTAACGACACAATAATTTTGAAAGTTTTACGTAAAGGAAAGGAGATAAGTGTAAGCGCAACTTTGGAAGAATTTGAAAAATAATAGTTTAAATTAAAGTTCAAAGTTTTTTTGAAAGATTAATATATCTATGAATAAACGTACAAAAATTATATGTACTATCGGTCCAGCAACTGAAAGTCCGGTTATTTTGAGCGCGCTTATAAAATCCGGTATGAATATTGCTCGGCTTAATTTTTCTCATGGCACGCATGATAATCATAAAAAATTAATAAAAAATATAAGAGCTGTGGCGAAAAAGAATAAAGCCGTTATTGGTATTATTGCGGATTTACAGGGACCAAAAATTCGTTTAGGAGAAATGGAAAAAGAAATAATTTTGAAAAAGAATGAAAGTTTGATTTTAACAACAGAAAAAGTTAAGCAAGAGAAAAACAAGATTTTAAAAATTGGGGTAACTTATAATAAACTACATAAAGATGTAAAAGTAGGTGATAGAATTTTGATAAATGATGGGTTGGTCGAATTGTTGGTTCAAAAAGTTCGTGAAAAACAGATATTTTGTAAAGTAAAAAATGACGGTTCCATTTCTTCGCATAAGGGGATGAATTTTCCTGATAGCAAAATTAGTTCTTCCTCACTTACTGCAAAAGATAAAAAAGATTTATTTTTTGCAATGAGCCAAAAGGTTGACTTTACTGCCATTTCTTTTGTCAGATCGGAAAAAGATATTATCTTGCTAAATAAGTTAATAGAAAAATTTGCTAAAAAATTAAAAGTTAAAAAACCAAGGACAGTTGCTAAAATAGAAAAAGGCGAAGCATTAGAAAATTTTGCAGGCATATTGGATAAAGTAGATGGTATTATGGTTGCAAGGGGAGATTTGGGGATAGAAATATCAGCAGAAGACGTTCCTCTTCGCCAAAAAGAAATAATTGCTCTTTGTCGGCAGAGTGCCAAGCCGGTTATCATTGCTACACAAATGCTGGATTCTATGATTAGAAATCCACGACCTACCAGGGCCGAAGTTTCTGACGTGGCAAATGCGGTAATGGATAACGTAGATGCTGTTATGCTTTCGGGTGAAACAGCCAGTGGCAAGTATCCAAAGGAAGCCGTAGAGATGATGTCAAAAATAATAATAGAAACAGAAGAATCGCCATATGATGATGTAAAAATAGAGGGGGGGTATGGTATGAATAAAGAAGATGGATTGGGAAAGTCGGTTAATATTTTAATTCGAGAAACAGGGATTAAGCAAGTAACGGATTTTTCCAGCACGGATTTATATAGGTATGTCAGTAAATGGCGTCCAGAGGCGGAAATTTTTAGAGTAATAAAAGGAATTGATTTATATCCGCTTTTATTTTGGGGTGTAAATCCGGTCATTACGGAAATAAAGGATATGAAAAAAATTATAAGTCGCCTGAAGGTAACTAAAAAATTAAAAAAGAAATTTATCTTACTCTCGGGTGAGGACAAGATAGAGATTATTGATTAGGTGATAAAATTGAGCTAATTATGAGAAATATCGTTTTTGCGATATTTTTTAATTTTCAGTTGATTTTTTTTCTAAAATATGCTTAAATTAGAACAAGAGGTTCATTGAAAAAGAGGAGGAGTAAGATGAACGGGAACTTATCAAAAATGCGAGCAGCGCTATATATGCTTTTGTTATTTGGTATCTTTGTCACAGTCTATCAATGGTGTTTTTATAAAGAAGAAGTTATAACCGATATTTCTCTTAGTGAATTTAAGACAGCTGTTGAACAGGGCAAAGTTAAGTCTCCGGTTACAACTCAAGGACGCGTTATCACGGGTCAATACAACGACAGTAAAAAATTTAAAAGTTTTAATGAAGCCGATTCTCCTTTGAATGATTTTTTGCGTAAGCATAATGTGCTTCAAATTGTGCAAAAAGAAGAAGGTCCTTCTGTGTTGAGTAGTTTGCTTTATGGTTTTTTGCCGATTATTATTTTAGTTTTGCTTATTGTTTTTTTTATGAAAAAAATGCAAGGTCAGGCCGGACAGGCAATGAACTTTGGCAAAGCCAAGACTTATGAACCGCAAAATAAAGATAAAGTTGTTTTTGCCGATGTTGCCGGAATTGATGAAGCAAAAGAAGAACTTGAAGAAATTATAGAATTCTTGCGTCATCCAAAAAAGCTTTCGCGGTTGGGCGGAAAAGTTCCAAAGGGCGTGCTTTTGATGGGTGCTCCTGGAACAGGTAAAACGCTTTTGGCTAGAGCTATTGCCGGTGAAGCGGATGCAAAATTTTATTCCATTGCAGGTTCAGAGTTTGTGGAGATGTTTGTTGGAGTCGGCGCATCCCGAGTTCGTGATTTGTTTAAAATAGCAAGGCAAAATACCCCGTGTGTGATATTTATTGATGAAATTGATGCGGTTGGCAGGCATAGAGGCACCGGTTATGGCGGAGGCAATGACGAGCGCGAACAGACATTAAATCAAATTTTATCGGAAATGGATGGCTTTGCGCATGATGATGCTATTGTTCTTATTGGTGCTACAAACAGGCCAGATGTTCTTGACCCAGCGCTTTTGCGTCCCGGCAGATTTGATAGGCAGGTCGTGGTTCCAAGGCCCGATTTAAAAGGCAGAGAAGCTATTCTCAAGGTTCATGCTAGGGGTAAAATAATTAGTGAAGATGTCGATTTTTTCAAAATTGCCAGAGGAACACCGGGATTTTCGGGAGCTGATTTGGAAAATCTTTGCAATGAAGCCGCGCTTATTGCTGCCAAGCTGGATAAAAAAGCGGTTCAGCAAGACGATTTTGAATATGCGAGAGAAAAGATTTTGATGGGTAGGGAAAAGCCGACTGTAATTTCTGAAGAGGAAAGAAAAGTAATTGCTGTTCATGAATCAGGGCATGCGCTTTTGGTTCTGAAATGCAAAAAGACAAATACATTGCATAAGGTTTCTATTGTCCCCCGCGGGGTTGGCGCGCTTGGCGTAACTTTTAGCTTGCCTGAAGAAGATAGATTCTTGATGAGCAAACCACAGGCCAAAGAAGAAGTTCTTGTCCTTTTGGGAGGCCGGGCGGCAGAAGATGTTCTTTTGGGAGAGATTACAAGTGGTGCATCCAATGATTTGGAAAGAGCAACAGAATTTATTAAGAATATGATTGGTAAATGGGGGATGGACGAAAAAATTGGCTTGGCATCATTCAGCTCAGGTAATGCAAGCCCGTTTTTAGGGAAGTCCCTTGCTTTGCATGAAGGCATGAGTTCGGGGATGCAGTATAAAATTGAAAAGAGAGTTATAGAACTTCTGGATGAATATTATAAGAAGGCTAAGGAAATCGTCCAAGCTTCAAAGGATGAGTTGGAGGACTTATCGCGAGCACTTCTAGAGCACGAAACTCTGGATGTCTTGCAGATCAAGGCAATTTTGGAAAAATAAACTAATAGTTTACCTCTGGTTAAATCCAGGGGTTTTTGTTGACAAAATCTTTGTTTTATGTTAATATAATATCAGTATTTGTGGACTCGTGGTGTAGCCCGGTTAACACGTCTCCCTGTCACGGAGAAGATCGCCGGTTCGAATCCGGTCGAGTCCGCCATCAAAAAATCCAACCTTGCGTTGGGTTTTTTGATTAGGTACACTATAATAATATGTATATCTCTGACAAAATTTATGGACAATGGGAAATAAGTGAACCCGTTCTTCGTGATCTGATAAATTCTCACGCCATGCAAAGATTGAAGGGAATTGCCCAATTTGGTCCGCCGGAAGAGTTTTATCATAAAAAAGGATTTTCGCGATATGAGCACTCTATCGGAGTATTTTTGTTATTACGAAAATTAGGCGCTACTCTGGAAGAGCAGGTTGCCGGGCTTTTGCACGACGCTTCGCACACTGCTTTTTCGCATGTTATAGACACGGTTTTGGGAGATCCGAGTATTGAGGACTTTCAAGACAAAAAGCATTTGGAAAGATTATTAAAATCCGATATAAAACAAATACTGGAGAAATATGAAATTGATATTTATCGGATTGCCGATTTTGAAAAGTTTGGTCTTTTGGAACGTAACGCTCCCGACCTTTGCGCCGATCGTATAGATTATACATTAAGAGAAATTGCGCTTTCAGATGTTGATTTGGCTAAAAAATTGGTGGATGCACTTTGTATTTTTCATGAACTTATCATTTTTAAAAATGTGGTAAGCGCAAAACAATTTGCTATGATATATTTAAAATTAAATAAAGAACATTGGACAGGGTTTGAAGCCGTAAGCCGTTACTATCAGTTGGCAGGCATCTTAAAAAAGGCTTTACAGAAAGATATAATAAAGAAAGATGATCTATGGAAAACAGACGCTGAAGTAATCAATAAGCTCATAGCATGCAATGAGTCGGAACTGATGGATAAATTAAATTTAATGAAAGAAAAGACCACCAGTATACGCTTCGGTATAAGTCATCGTAAAAAATTTAGATATATTGACCCCCATATTTTAGTGGATGGATCGTGTCTGCCACTTACTCAGTTGGATACAGAATATGGCTCAATGCTAAAAGATGAAAAAAAACTAAGTGCCGAAGGAATAACGATTTAGGGACTTGGCAGTTTTTCAAAATCGTTGTATAATATAATATTAACTATTAATTCTATGAATATATGGAAGAAAAAAAATACTCCATAGGAGAAAACATTCAAGATATGGAGTTTGAAATATTTTATAATAAAGACATAAAGAAAGCACATTTTTCTGATTATAAGGGGAAGTGGCTTATATTATTCTTTTATCCAGCTGATTTCACTTTTGTTTGTCCAACCGAGCTTCGCGAAATGGCAGAGCTTTATCCGCAATTTCAAAATGAAGGAACGGAGATTGTAAGTGTGAGTACCGATACGGCTTTTGTGCATAAAGCATGGCATGACGACTCAGAGGCAATTAAGCAGGTTAATTTTCCGATGGCGGCTGATCCGACAGGAAAGATGTGTCGAGCATTTGGGACGTACATTGAAGATGAGGGATTATCTTTACGTGGAAGCTTTTTAATTGATCCAGACGGTGTGATTAAAGCATGCGAAATACACGATAATAGTATTGGCCGTAATGCAAAAGAATTACTTAGAAAATTACAGGCGGCAAAGTTTGTCCGCGAACATGGCGATAAAGTTTGCCCTGCTAGCTGGCATCCGGGAGGGGATACATTAACCCCGGGAATAGATTTAATTGGGAAAATATAATAATTAATTTTTTAATAAATATGAAATACGAACTATCGCAATTGCCATATGCATATGATGCATTGGAACCATATTTGGATGCGGAAACAATGGAGCTCCATTATGATAAGCACCATAGAGGATATCTAACGAAATTAATGGGTGTTTTGGAAAATTATCCAGCATTAAAAGAATGCCAAGCCGAAGATTTGCTTAAAGAACTTAATAACTTGGAAGTTAGTGATGAGGATAGAACAAAAATTAAAAATTTTTGTGGAGGGTTTGTAAATCATGCTACTTATTGGGAAGAGATGAATCCTGCAAATAAAAGAAATGAAGAGCTAGTACACGATATTGAGCGTGATTTTGGAAGCCTGGAAGAAATGAAAAAACAATTTAGCGATTTAGCCAAAAAACATTTTGGTTCCGGATGGGCGTGGTTAGTTAAGAATAAAGAAGGTAAACTAGAAGTATATTCTTTGCCAAATCAAGATTCTCCGCTTACTTTGGGTCATCAACCAATTTTAACTCTGGATGTTTGGGAACATGCGTATTATTTAAAGTATAAGAATAAAAGAGATGAATTTATAGAAGCTTGGTGGAATACCGTACGGTTGATTTAATAAACAAATTATGCTATATTGTAGGACAGATTTAATCTGTTCCTATTTTTATGAAAAAAATATTATTACACATATGTTGCGGGCCATGCGCTACGCATCCGGCAACAGTTTTGAGCCAAGAATATGAGGTGATTGGTTATTTTTATAATCCAAATATATGGCCATATAAAGAGTGGCGAAGGCGTTATGAGGCATTTTTAAAATTTTGTAAAGAGAACCGAGTAATATCGGATTATTTTCCAAAAAAGCCGTTGATAGAGGAAGAGTATAATATAGGGCACCAAAAATATTTAGATAGCGTGAAAGGTTGCGAGAAAGAACCTGAAGGCGGAAAAAGATGCCCCCTTTGTTTTACTATGAGATTGGATGAAGCGGCTAAGTTTGCCAGCCATAGTTTGATAAGTATCTTTGCCACGACACTTACAATAGGAAGAAATAAACAGCCAAATATTATAAATCCAATAGGTCAAATTTCTGCCGATAAATATGGAATAAACTTTTACGAAGCCAATTGGAAAAAACAAGACGGCGCGTTAAAAGGTAAGAAAATTTCTGACGAACATGGTCTTTATCGTCAGCATTATTGTGGGTGCGAGTTCTCAATTCGCGATTAAACACTTATATGAAGTTAGAACTGTTTAATTATAATTTATCAAAAGAGTCTATTGCTAAAAAGCCGGCAAGCCCGAGAGATTCGGCTAAACTTTTTGTATATAATAGATTGAACAAAAAAAGTATTCATTCACAATTTAATAAAATCGGAAGTTTTTTACAAAAGGGAGATGTATTGGTTTTGAATGATACGCGTGTTATTCCGGCAAGACTTATAGCGAGAATGATTCATACCAACGGAACACGGGGCAGAAAATTTAAAATTTTGCTTTTAGAAAAAAAAGCAACAGATGTTTGGACAGCTCTTATTGATGGGCGAGGTAGGGAAGCGGGCGTGAAATTATTTTTTAGCAAGGATTTACAAGGTGTAATCATTAAAAAATTAAATGATGGAATATGGGAGGTACGTTTTAATAAAAAAGGGAAAACGCTGGAAGATTTTATTTTTAGACTGGGGCAGATGCCACTTCCGCCTTACATTAAACAAGAAAAATATTTACAAAAAAACAAGGATTGGTATCAGACTGTTTATGCAAAAGATGCCGGTTCTGTTGCTGCGCCAACGGCCGGCTTACATTTTACGCGCCGGCTTTTAAAGGAATTAAAGAAAAAGGGTGTGAGCATAGAGTATATAACGCTTCATGTAGGAATGGGCACTTTTATGCCGGTAAAAACGAATAATATAAAAGAACATAAGATGCATGATGAATTGGCAACCGTAACAAAATTAACGGCAAACAGATTAAATAAGGCTAAGCGTGAAGGACGACGAATTATAGCTGTTGGCACCACGTCGGCTCGTACGTTAGAGGCATTTGCTATGCCGTACGGCAAGCAGTACAGCATGAAATATGGCAATAAAAATGTTAATATCTTTATTTATCCTCCCTATAGATTTAAATTTATAGATGCGATTATTACCAATTTTCATCTGCCAAAATCAACTCTTCTTATGATGATGTCGGCATTTATTTCCGAAGGCGACATCAAAGGAATAAAAACCGCCAAAAAGTTGTACCAAGAAGCCATAAAAAAGAAATATACATTTTATTCTTATGGCGATGCGATGTTAATAGAGTAGAATATACGTTTTGTGGGCAAATAAAAAAGCGGGCATATGCTCACTTTATTGATTTTTATATTAAAATTTACATTCGCAGGCAACTTTATTTTCAATAGAGACAACGTTGATTTTATAAATTTCTACTCTGCCATCGGTTCGTATAAATTTTACATTCGGGATATGTTCCTTATTGCATTTTTTTTTGCACATTTCTGCCCTCTTTGCATTATCTGCATTCTGAAGGATTGTCATTGGCATAGCGCAATTTGATATTAGAAAGATTAGAATGTATGAAAGGACTATTCTCATTGCATCCTCCTTATGTAATTTTGCCATAATATCAATAATTCGTCAATAATAATTTTCTATAGCTTGTGGCTTTTTTGTATGTTATAATTATATTGTATTAAAATAAGGGGGCTTAAATAATACCGCCAATGAAAGAAAAGAAAAATAAGCCAAATGTTTTGGAGATAAAGATTGATGGCTCGTTTTATCCTTCTCGTCATACTTTAGATCTAAGACGAAAGAGAGTGGAAAAAAGCGCTAAAAATAATGCGCCGGTTTTTAATGTCATAAAAAATAGAGAAAATATAAGCGCCATAAAAGAACTTTTAATTTTTTCTTTACTAAAAGCAATTTTATTTTTACCGATTAAGATTGCAATATTTTTTAAAAAATTATTTTTGAATATCGGAAAAAAGGCGCTTATCGGTTTATCATATTTACGCACCAAGTCTTTGGGGAAAGTATCTTTTAAAAAAATACAACAGCGCGAATTTGTAAAATTAAACTTTAGCCCTCCGCAATACTGGCAAAAGGGGATAGCAGCTTTTGTGGCGCTTGCTTTTTTGTTCGTTCTTCCGATTAAAGTTTTTAGTTCTTTTGAAGAATTGCAGGAAGACAAAGACAAGGTTATTCAATATGGACTTTCTGCATATGAAAGCTTGAAAAAGAACGATTTTACCTCAGCGAGTATCAGTTTCTCATCTGCTAAAAAAACTATTGATGATTTAGGTATTGCTTTCAAGTATCTAGCTACAGCTATTCCAGGGATAGGCGATAAGCTGGTTTTTGGTAATGCTCTTCTTTTGGTCGGAGAAAATTTTTCAGATGCCGCATCTTTACTTCAGAATGCCATTGAATATTTTGATAATGACGTTGAAATGGTTTTAAAAATAAAATATTTACAATCAAAGGTTGCTGCCGCCACTCCTCATTTGCTGGTTGCTAATAAAATTTTGGAGAATCTCGACAATAATTATTCTATTTTGCCGATTGATATAAATCCGTTAAAGAAGATTCTTGTCGGAGGAACTAGGGCACTCTTAGTTTTTCAGGATTTTTCCGATACCCTTTTAGATATTTTGGGTGATAAATATTTTAAAAGATACTTAGTGGTATTTCAAAATAATAATGAGATAAGACCGACGGGGGGCTTTATAGGTTCTTTTGCGATTATAGATATAGACAGAGGGGAAATCAAAAATATAGAGATACCTGGAGGAGGCTCTTATGACATCCAGGGGCAATTGCGCGAATTGGTTATTTCTCCAGAACCTTTTCATCTTATAAATTCTGCTTGGCAGTTTCAAGATTCAAATTGGTTTCCGGATTTTCCGGCATCAGCAAAAAAAATGATGTGGTTTTATGAAAAAAGCGGAGGTTCGTCAGTTGATGGAGTTGTTGCTATAAACGCTTCTTTGATGGAGGATCTTTTAGAAATTATTGGACCAGTTGAAATGTCAGAATATGGCAAAACAATGACATCGGAAAATTTTATTGATGAAACGCAAAAGCTTGTTGAATTTGATTATGATAAAGAAGAAAATAAGCCAAAACAAGTGATAGCGGATATGGCGCCAAAGGTATTAGAAAATCTTTTGGATATGGATGCCGGTCAATTGTCGTTATTCTCGGAAGTTATGCATAAGGCGATATTGGATAAAGACGTTATGGTTTATTCAAAGAATCCAGATACAGAAGAAAAGCTTGAGAGTTTTGGATTATCCGGAAAATTGCGTGACATTTCCGAATTTTCAGATTATTTAATGGTTGTAGATACTAATATTGCTGGACAAAAAACAGATGGTAAAATTGTAAAAGAAATTACGCATATTTCGGAAATACAAGACGATGGAAGCATCATAAATACGATAAAAATTGTAAGACGCCATATGGGTGTAAAGGGTACGGTTTTTAGCGGAGTGAGAAACGTAAATTATCTCCGTCTTTATGTTCCGTCGGGTAGCACTCTTTTATCGGCCGAGGGCTTTAAGGCTCCGCCTGCCGATCTTTTTGAAAGTCCGATTGATGGTTATGTTCCGGATAAAGATTTGCAGGAAATCCAAGGTGTAGTTTACGTTGATCCAAAAACTGGAACCAGAATTAATAATGAGTTCGGCAGAACTGTTTTTGGGAATTGGATTATGGTAGATCCGGGTCAAGAAGTTACCCTTACGATTAAATATCAGGTTCCAAATAAACGTGTTAATCAACCAAGTGAAGGTTATGCAAGTTCTATAAAAAAATCTTTAGATTTGGATAATAATTTTTTTGGATATAAGATGTTAATAGAAAAACAGTCAGGCGCGAAGAACACATTTTTTAAAAGTTATGTAACGGTAAAAAACAAAAATATTTTAGCCAGCGTTGGTAGTGGAGTTGCCATGAGGCAAGATGGCTGGTATTATGAAGCAGAGCTTAATAGCGACAAATACTACGGAGTAGTATTGGAGGAATAATAAAATTAATCAATAACTAATAACATCTTGTTATGTTAGAAAAAAAACAAAAAAAGATTACAAGTAAAGAAATCAATTCAACTTTAAAAAACATTTATAGTGATGGAAAGGGAAAGATGATTGATATGAAAGTAAAGAGAATGCGAGTAGGAAGGGGTGTTGGCTGGCGAAAATTACTTGTAGGATTAATTGTTTTTTTTGCTCTTATTTTTGCAGTATCTTGGATGGGAATTTTTATTTTTAGCAAATTTAGTGTCCAAAGCGCGGATAATCTTGAGCTGGATATTGCGGGAAATAAAAAAGTAACTGCCGGCGAGTTTGAGGAATATACATTAAAATATAAAAATAAAGAAGATTTTCCTTTGGCTAGTTCGGAAATCGCGATTTATCTTCCAAAAAGTTTTATTTTAGAGGAAGCGATCCCAGTCTTAGATGATAAAAATAAATTAAAAATTGGTACTCTAAAACCTGGAGAGGGCGGTTCAATGAAATTTAAAGGAAAGTTTTTTGCCACCGAGGGGTCTAAAGAAGTTATTCAGGCGGTTCTTACATACAAGCCTTCCAATTTTAATTCTAATTTTCAAAAAGTTTATAATTTGGAAACAGAAATTACCGGTTCTGTTTTTGATGGTTCTCTGGAAGGTCCGGATGTTTCAGTTGTGGGTGATAGCATTTCGTATAG
>PFCS01000038.1 GCA_002772895.1 Parcubacteria group bacterium CG10_big_fil_rev_8_21_14_0_10_36_14
GAAGATTGGCAGGCAACAATTTATGATGGACAAGGCGAATTGCCAACAGCCGACAAATGGTCACTTGAACTCATCAAGTAGAATGAAAGGGTATAAATTAAAATTAAACATTTTAACAATATTAGGCCTGTGTTTTGCAGGCCTAATTATTTTTTGCGCAATCTATTTTTTATTTTTATCTTGGGAAAAAACTCGGAGTAATCTTCATTTATCAAACCCTATTGAATTGGATTTTTTTGAAACAGCCTTTAAATTTAATAAAAAAGAACTTAAATTGGAGGATAAAAATATTGTAGCCGGAATAATTCCTCACCATTTATTAGCGGCTGATTTGATAGCGGAATTTTTTTATAATCTACGAGACGGGGATTACGATATCGTTATTTTGATTGGACCCAATCATTTCAATACCGGAGATTCCGAGATTATTACCTCGTCTTATAATTGGCAAACCCCATATGGGATTTTAGAATGTGATAAAAAAGATTTAAAAAAATTACTTGAAACAGACGATATTCATATTGAAGAGGGTGTATTTGAAAATGAACATTCAATAAATAGCGAGGTGTCGTTTATTAAAAAAACTTTTCCCAAAGCAAAGTTTTTGCCAATTATTTTAAAATCAAGCATTGATAGCACCGAGGCGGAAAACCTGGCTGAAAAGCTTTTTGAGTTGAGTAAAAATAAAAAAGTATTGGTTTTAGCGAGCGTTGATTTTTCTCACTATAAAGATAGCCCAACGGCGCAAAAAAATGATAAAGAAAGTATCGGCGCAATAGATGATTATGATTTTGATAAAGTTTATAACTTGGATATTGATTCGCCAGCTTCTATATATACATTACTAAAATTTAGCCGATTAAGTGGCTCTGAGTTTGAACTTTTAAATAACTCTAACTCTGCTATCTTGGCTGATAAACTATATATAGAAAGCACTACAAGTTATGTAACTGGATATTTCACAAAATCAAACTCTGCTCCAAAAGCAATTAAGATGTTATTCTTTGGCGATATGATGCTTGACCGAGGCGTTGATGAAAAAATAAAACAATATGGGCTAGATTATATTTTTGGACAACTGGATAAAGAAAGTTTTTATAAAGGATATGATTTGATATCAGCAAATTTAGAAGGTGCCGTAACAAATAACGGAGAGCACTATGCTCCAGAAAAAGAGTTTGATTTTGCTTTTAAGCCGGAAATAATAGCCGATCTTAAGAAATACAATTTTAATTTTTTTAATTTGGCCAATAATCATTTTGGCGACCAAGGCGCGCAAGGTATAAGCGAAACATTAAAAAATTTAGACGATATAGGATTTAATTATGCCGGATGTGGGAATGGAATTATCTCAGACTGCAGTAGTAAGATACTCATATTGGAAAATAAAAAAATAGGTATGGTTGGACTAACTGCGTTTTGGGGCGAATTTGATTTAGAAAAAGCAAAACAGAAAATAAGCGAAATAAAAAATAAAACTGATATAGTAATCCTTAATGTGCATTGGGGAGAAGAACTCGATACGCAATTTACAAGCTATCAACAAAAAATAGCTTACGCTCTTATTGATTACGGCGCGGATTTGATAATTGGTCATCATCCCCACGTTGTACAGGGAATAGAGACTTATAAAAATAAGCTGATTTTT
>PFCS01000039.1 GCA_002772895.1 Parcubacteria group bacterium CG10_big_fil_rev_8_21_14_0_10_36_14
TGATAACCGATCCAGCACCCAAAAAAAGTAAGGATTTAAAAATAGCATGATTTAAGGTGTGAAAAAGAGCCGCCACCAAACTCAAGAGTGCCAAGGCAGGCATATCCAATGAAGAAAAAATAAGAGCACTACCAAGGCCAAGCAGGATAATACCAATATTTTCAATACTATGATAAGCCAGCAATCTCTTAATGTCATGCTCTGTCAAGGCATACAAAACACCTAATAAAGAAGAGATTATCCCAATAATCAAAACAACAATTCCCCACCAAATTGGAATTGGCTGAAGAATATCCAAAAATAATTTAATCATCATAAAAATTCCCGTCTTAATCATCACTCCGGACATTAACGCCGAAATATGTGAAGGTGCCGCCGGATGAGCAGCTGGTAGCCAAATATGCAAAGGAATGATGCCAGCTTTGACACCAAAACCAATCAAAGTGGCTAAAAAAACAATATTTTTTACTCCAATCGGGAGCAAGGCAACATCATTTTTGATGGTCGCAAAATCAAACGAACCAGTAAACTTATAAAGTAATAAAAAAGCCGTCATAATAAAAGCGGTGCCAATATAAGTCATAATTAAATATAAAAATCCGGCTTTTACATTTTCTTGACCATTGCGGTCATAAATAACTGCAAAAAATGAAGCCACTGACATGATTTCCCAACCGATCAAAAAGAAAATTCCATTGGAAGCTGTAAAAACTAAAAGTATGCCCAAAATAAAAAAATTATAAAAAAAACCTAAAGCACCAATATTATATTTTTGATAATAATGCCTAATATAACCGACTGCATATATAGAACAAAAAAGCGCAATTAAAGAAATAATAAAAATAAAAAAAGCGGACAATAAATCAATATTAAAAGAGAGAGAAAGCAAAGGAAAAGGAGAACCGTCAATCATAAAAGCTATGGTGTGTTCAAAAATAATTGTTGCCACAGAGAAAAGTAACCCCCACAAAGAACCAGCGATGGCAAAAAAACTACTCCAGATATTTGCCGAATCGTCATCTTTTCTTAGCAATAAAGAACCAACCGCGCCGAAAAAAAACAGCGAGAGCAAAACAAAAAAACTTATCGGTGATGTGATAATTTCTAACATATTATTTTAATGTAACTGACTTTTTATCTAAACTTTCAAGGATATTCAGTAATGAAAACAGAATTTTTTTAGGGGTCGGCGGATTGCCTGAAATTTGATAATTTACCGGCAAAACAGAGTTAACTCCGCCTAAAACAGCGTAAGAATTTTTAAAAATTCCTCCATCAATAGCATCATCTCCCACGGCCACGACAATTTTTGGTTCAGCCGTAGCTTCGTATGCTCGTTTAACTGCTTCTGCCATATTGCGTGTTACCGGCCCAGTTACCAAAAGCATATCAGCGTGCCGTGGTGAAGCCACAAAATGAATTCCCAATCGCTCAATATCATAAAATGAATTAGACAAAGCTACCAATTCCTGTTCGCAGGCATTGTCCGAACCGGCATCAATTTGGCGAATCGCCAAAGATCCACAAAATAATTTTTTTACTTTATTTTCTATTTTTTTACCGACGGCTACAATGTCTACTTGGTCAAAGTCCTTGTTTTGTGAAGGGATTATATTTCTAGAAGTTTTAAATATTTTTAAAAAAAGTTTGAACATAATTTTATTTCATTAAATCATTAAGCGAAACACCGAGAGCGTCTGCAATTTCTTTAAGTGAATTTTTCATTTGATATATTCGTATAATTTTACTTTTATAGTTGTATAGTATTAAAAATATTACTTATTTATAGTTAATATATAAAATTTTTATCAATTAGTCAAATAAAATTTTGGATTTTAGTGTTTTTAGTTTTCTAAAATTTTATCAAAAAGACTAGGGAAATTTCCTATAACAGTTTCTCCATCTACAACTACTTGCCCTATTTCAACTAATGGTTCTATATATGAAGGCAAGATGAGAACGACTTGAGAACCTAACTTGATAATGCCATAGGGCTCTCCTTTTGCAACCTTGTCACCCTTTACTTTCCATGATTCTATACGTCTAGCAAGTATACCTGCCACTTGTACTACACCCACTCTTCCTCCATTTTCATTTTCAAAAACAGTCAATGTCTTTTCATTTGTATTTGCAAGATGAACTTTGTCATCTGAAAAAATAGCGTTCTTAAATACGCCTTGCATATGATCTTGTAAAACAATTATCCCTGTTATAGGGGCTCGTTGTATATGAACATTGTGAATATTCATTTCAATAACAATTATTACATATGGGCTTTGCTTCATCCCTGTATCCACTATTTGCTCAACTTCATTTTTAAAAAAATGTATTGTCTCATTATCTACTTTTTCAACATAAATAATCCTTCCATTTGCTGGTGATACTACCACACTATTTGCGGGTATATCTCTATCTGGTATCCGATGAAACCACTGCCAACCAAAAAAAATAAAACATGTTAAAACTCCAAAAGTAAAAAGTATACGGTATGTTATGTGTTTATATCTCATTGTTATGTTATCTATAAAATATTTCTAAAACTTTTATCAATCTATTATTTCAAAAAATCAATAGCAACAATATGATTATACATAAAAAACCTCATTTTCATAAGGTTTGTTATGTATTTGAATACATTGTTCTGGCACCTACCTACTTTCCCCTAAAGAGAGTATCATCGGCACTAGCGGGCTTAATTGCTCTGTTCGGAATGGGAAGAGATGTGACTCCGCCGTCAAAGTACCAGAACATTATATTCAAAATTTTTAAAATTTAGAACAAATTGAAATTTTATGAGTCGCGTAGGACCCACTCGGTACTCCGAGAAGGGTAAAGCGCGAATAAAATTTTAATTTGTGATAAATTTTTTTGTGGTTTGCAAATTTCTTCAATCGGAATTGAAAGTCTTAGTACTGGTAATAGCCCAATACCAAAACTGATTTGCGTTTGTGGTTTGCAAATTTCTTAACAGGAATCGAAACATTAGTACTTCTCAGCTGAACGCATTACTGCGCTTACACTTAAAGCCTATCAACCTAGTCATCTCCTAGGGTTCTAAACGATTCCTAATCTTGAAGCTGGCTTCCCTCTTAGATGCTTTCAGAGGTTATCCATTCCCGACATAGCTACTCTGCGGTGCCCTTGGCAGGACAGCAGATACACCAGAGGTCAGTTCACTCCGGTCCTCTCGTACTAGGAGCAAATCTTCTCAAGAATCAACGAGTGCAGTAGATAGGAGA
>PFCS01000040.1 GCA_002772895.1 Parcubacteria group bacterium CG10_big_fil_rev_8_21_14_0_10_36_14
AAATTATTTGACATATCCACCACTTTAATGGTTTTGACCATATTTTTCTAATTGGGTGGTGCGTTCAGTTTAGATTATTGCAAGAATGATCAACCCTTGACTGTTTTTTAAATTTATGCTATTAACTATGAATGGAGGATGCAATGAAAAATATGTCAGTAGTATTATTGATTTTTTGTTTGCCATTGCTTGTAAACGCAGAGGAGAAGAAGAAAGTGGCAACAGAAGATACGCTCCTTTATAAATTAGATCTTTTTCCTTCATATCTCAAAATGATTAAGAATAGTGTTGGAAGCAGGGTATTTAGAAATTTATTTTATATAATCAAAGGGAAAGGCGAAGATGCTTTACAGAACGGAAATTTATCTTGCGCGTATTTTGTAAGTACGATTTTGCGCCAGTTTGATTTAATAAAAGAATGGCGAACGTCAGTAGATGGTTTGACGGAAGAAATGGAACGATGCGGTTGGAAGAAAATTTCGAAACCACGCAAAGGCGCGGTAATCGTTTGGGATAAGATATATTTTAGTCATTCCGAAGGATGGCATGGACATATCGGATTTTATATCGGTGGCGGTTGGACAATCAGCACAAGCTCTTTGAGACGGACGCCGGCATATCGCTACTGGCAAGCATATGGCAATTCAAAAAAAAGAAGAAAGATAATTGCAATTTATTGGCATAAAAAATTGGAGAAAAAGTAAAATGCTCTGTGTACGCAGAGCATTTTTTAATTTACGGCTAAAACCCGGGAATTCCCAGATTGCCAAGACCGCCCGATTCGCGCATTTTTTTTGCCATTTGTTTTTGCGCCTGTTTTGTTGCTTTTCTGTGGGCGATCTTGATAAGTGTTTCCAAATTATTTTTTTTCTCCGGAGTAAGTAGCGATTCGTTTATCCGGATATCGTGGAGTTCCATATTGCCATCCAAAGTGAGGACGACTCCACCTTCGCTTGCGGTTGTTCTTTGCGAGGAAAGTTCGGATTGCATTTTTTTTGCTTGTTCCTGCATATTTTTTAACCCCTTGAGTTTATCAAACATAGAATTTTTTATTAAGTTTTTAGTTATAATATTATATAGTAAACCAAATTTTTATTTTTAGGTCAATATTTTGACATTGATACAAAAATTTTATAATATTAACATAGGAGGAAAAAATGTTTGGCAAAAAAAGAAAACTTTTTTTTGGACGTTACTACATGTCAATGTCGGACTCTTTAAAAAAAATTATTTTGTGTATTGCTTTTTTTCTTTTTCTCGCGTTAGTTTTGTTTTTTATTTGTTATGCCATTAATTGGCATTCATACGCTTTGCCGAAATTTTAAAACCCTTGGGCGATCCCAAGGGCTTTTATATACCGACGGTTTTAGAAAATAATGTAGCGGGTGGATATAATCCTATATTGAAATTAAGGATATATATTGCTATCATAATAATATATGAAGTTAGATAAAAAGATTATAAATAAATTTGATAAAACCCTCAAAGAGCAGGGTATTTTTGATTTAACACATAAATTGCAGAAAAAATTTGGTAAAGCGGAATTTTATTTAGTTGGCGGAAGCGTAAGAGATATATTAATAGGTAGGCAGATTAAAGATATAGACTTATTGGTGCGAAAGGTTAAGGTTAAGAATTTGGAGCGTGAGCTCAAAAAAATAGGAAAAGTCAATCTTGTCGGCGAACGTTTCAGTGTGTTGAAATTTCGTAAAGATAAATCATCAAATGAAATTGATATTGCTATTCCGCGCAAGGATTTTGCATATGGTACCGGTAGATATAAAGATTTTAAAATTAAATCAGACCCTAATTTGCCGGTAAATGAGGATTTATCACGTAGAGATTTTACAGTTAACTCAATAGCTTGGAACATCTTGGATAAAAAACTGGAAGATCCTTTTAATGGATTTTATGATTTGAAGAAAAAAATTATTCGTGCAGTTGGCGACCCAAAAGAAAGGTTTCGTGAAGATTATTCCAGGATGCTTCGTGCAATACGTTTCGCAATTCAGCTCGGATTTATAATTGATAAAAAGACATTGGAAGCAGTTAAAAATAATATTGGGCATATTAACGATAAAGTAAAGGGAGAGCGTAAAGTTCCGTATGAGGTTATTGCGGGAGAATTTTTAAAAAGTTTTAATGCCAATCCGATAGAGACGATTAATATGTATATGAAATGCGGAGCATTGAAGTTTTTGATGCCCGAGGTTTTAAAAATGAAAGGGTGTAGCCAGCCAAAAGAGTTCCATAGCGAAGGCGATGTATTGACCCATACCCTTTTAGCTTTAAAAAATTTGGATTCAAAATTATTCAAGAGTTATTTTAAAGAACCGCCTCAACTTACAACAAAAGTTGCAATTCTTTTTCATGATGTGGCAAAACCTGTTACGAAAAAGAAAATGGGCAATAAAATCGTTTTTTATAATCATGATAAAAAAGGCGCAGAAATTGCTAAGAAAATTATAGACCGACTAAAGCTTACATCGCCACCTGACGTTGGTATTGATGGAGAAGAGGTGGAATGGCTCATAAAAAATCATTTACTCTTTATGCATAGCGCGCCGGAAAAGATGAAAAAAACGACGATAGAAAAGTATTTATTTAATGATAGATTCAGTGGTATGGCTCATATGCAGTTATTTTTGGCAGATGCTAGCGCTACACGTCCTGCGGGAAAAGCACCGGATCTAACGCGATTTAAGAAAGCAATGAAAATTATAAAAGCAATGAAGCCAGAAAGAGAACCACAGTTGCCAAAATCTTTTTTGGATGGTAATGAGATAATGAAAATAGAGCATTTAAAACCCGGACCAAAAATAGGTGAAATTTTGAAATCTCTTCGCGAGGAACAACTAAGCGGTAGAATCAAAAATATAACAGAAGCAAAAAAGTTTGTGAAAAAAAAATACCCCGTTAAATAAGCGGGGTGATTTTGACTATTTTAGGAAATGGTCGCAAAAGTCAAGATATTTTGTTGCAATTTCATGTTTTTCATTAAATTGCCAAAACTTGTCGAAGCCATATTGTAAAAGTCCAAAAAATATTTTGATTGCAAGAGCTGAAGGAGTGGGTTGAAGCGCATAACTATCATTAAGGTGTTCGGATGAAGCAAAATTTTTATGAACCATTTTTCTTCTCCTTTTTAAAAAATAGCATACAATTTTATATATGTCAATAATAAAAGTTAAAAAAGAAGACAAGGAC
The DNA here is from genome assembly GCA_002772895.1 of Parcubacteria group bacterium CG10_big_fil_rev_8_21_14_0_10_36_14. NCBI lineage: Bacteria > Parcubacteria group bacterium CG10_big_fil_rev_8_21_14_0_10_36_14. The sequence continues at coordinate 3,208 of PFCS01000040.1, forward strand.
AAACGATTGGATAAATTTTTGATAGAAAAAATACCCAGGCATTCAAGAAATTACTGGCAAAAACAAATTAGAGCTGGTTTGGTTTTGGTAGATAATAAGCGGGCAAAAGTGCATGAATTTTTGAAAGAAAATAACAAGGTTTCAATAAAACAAGAAAGTAAGAAAATAAATAATAAAAAAAATAAAACACAGCGGAAATATAATTTACTGCATGAAGATAAAAATTATTTGATAGTTGAAAAACCGGCAGGAATGCTGACACATCAAACAGGTGGAGAAAATGGTTTGGCAGATGCTCTTCTAAAGGATTATCCGGAGATAGAAGGCGTGGGAGACGAGTATCGCTGGGGGATCGTTCATCGTTTAGATAGAGATGTGAGTGGAGTTTTGTTGGTAGCAAGAACGAAAATATTTTTTAAGCATATAAAAAAACAATTCAAAGAGCGTAAAGTTAAAAAAAATTATTTGGCACTGGTCTATGGTGAAATACAAAAAGATGAAGATGACATTAAATTTGTAATTGCGAGAGCCAAAGAAGGCAAGATGGCCGCGAGACCGGAAGAGAGTGAAGGAAAAGAAGCTACTACTCATTTTGATGTTTTGAATCATTACAAAAATTATACATATTTATGTGTGCAGATTTTAACTGGCAGAACGCATCAAATTCGCGCTCATATGTTGGCATACAATCATCCAATTGTCGGAGACAATATCTATCATCTGCGAAAACAAAAAATAAAAACTCCTTGCGAACTGGGTAGAATTTTTCTACATTCACATATTATTGGATTTAAAAACTTAAAAGGCGAACGAGTAGAGTATGAAAGCAAATTGCCGGTTGAATTGAAAAATTGTTTAAAAAAATTAAAATAATTCTATGGAATTTAATCCAAAAAATTTAATTGTAATAACCGGACCATCAGGCGTTGGAAAAACAACAATAGCTTTAGAATTATTGAAAAAAAATAAAAGTATTAAGCGGGTCGTAACCTACACTACCCGTAAGAGGAGAGACAGTGAGCGTGATGGCAGAGATTATAATTTTATAAGCGAAAAAATTTTTAAGATAATGCTTGATAGAGGAGAATTTTTTGAGCACGCAAAGGTTTATGAAAATTTTTATGGGAACAGCTTAAAGGATATAAAGAAGCTTTGCAAAAAAAATAGATTTGTTCTGATGGTTTTAGATATTCAAGGCGCGGAAAAAATAAAAAAAGAAATTCCGAGGGCAATTAGCATTTTTTTAATGGCAGAGTTGAGAGAGCTGTCAGAACGGATTAGGAAACGTGGTAAAATTTTGCCCAAAGATTTCGGGACGCGCACAAAGCTCGCAAAAAGAGAAATAAATAAGGCGCGCTTATTTGACTATATAATTAAAAATGAACCGGGGAAAATAGATAAGACAATAGAAAGGATTAAAGAAATATTAGAATTAAAAAAATCCGCTTGATTGACAAGGCGGTTTTTTTATGGTTAGATATTATAATGCTCGTTTTATAAGGAGGAGAAGATGCAGATAAAATTTGTAAACGTTTTTGAAGGTAATATTCCGATTGTAATTACCGTACCACATGATGGGAGTTTGGGTAGATTAATAACAGTTGATTTGCCAATAAGGCGGCCAGAACGGCAAAATGACGAAGGGACGCTTTTTTTAGGCGCCGATATCCGCGATTGTATGAAAGAAAAATTTGGTTTTAGGCCATATCTTATTGTGCAGAATGTAGAAAGACGTCGATTGCGCAGGTATATAATACTTAATTATTATGAAAAAGTTTTGAAGTGCGTGAAGGAATGCCTTGAAAAATGGGGAAAGTGCATACTTTTTGACTTGCATGCATTTCAACATCAACCAGTAATTGGAAATTTTGATATTATGCTTGGGACTAATCACAGGCAAACGGTTTGCGGAAATATTGATTTGGAATTTGGCAGACGACTTGCCAACTGGGTTCTGTGGGGTACCGAGCCGTTTGATAGGCGCAATATGTATATTTATATTCCGGATGGAGAATCTCGGGATGGTGAAAAATTTTGCGCGAGCAAAGATTTTACTTTAGTAAAATGGATAAAAAATAAGGAGCCGAGGAGTAGCGCCATCCAACTGGAGATTTATAAAGATTGGTTCATAAGTATAGATAAGTTAAGACGTTTAGCAAAGATTATTTCATTTGCAATTATTGCAACATCAATCTAAAACTCCGAGCGTATGCCCGGAGTTTTATAATATAAATAACTACCGCTTACCGGTTACTTTTTTTTTGCTGTCTTTATGCATTTTGCGCAAACTTTTTTCTTTTTTCCATCAATGGTTTTTGATTGAAGGTTGATATTTTGCCTGCGCAAGGTCTTTATGTTTGAGTGGCTGCGAGATGCGGCTTTTTTGCTTCCGCGTCCGCAGATATCGCATCTTTTGGACATAATAATTTACTAATTACTGATTACTAATTACTAATATAACAGGCATTACTAAATAAGTCAAGGACTTGACAAAAAGCAAAAATTATGGTAACATTTACATAAGTTGTTTGACAAATCCAAAAGGAGGATTGAAATGCTAAAAAATATGAGCAATAAAAGAAAAACCTTGTTTTGGAACGCGGTTGTAATGATTATTTCATATATTGCGTATGTTATCACTTATATGATTATCGGAAAATTAGAGAGTAGTATTCTCGTCGTCGCCTTCGCCACTCTCGCCGCCACTCTCGCCGCCTTCGCCGCCACCGCCTTCGCAACCGTCTTCATCACCCTCGACACCACCGCCTTCGCCGCCACTCTCGCCGCCTTCGCCGCTTTCCCCGTCTTCTCCGTCACTCTCGCCATTTTTGTCGCTAAAGACAACAGAGTCGGTTTTTGGAAAGTTATTCCGCTCTACTCACTGCAAACCGCCCTTGTTTTTCTAATCTTCAGCTACGCGCCTTACGCGAGTTTTGTAATGATTGGTGTCTATGGTTTGACAGTTGTCTATCTCCTTGTGATTGAGCCAAAGCTCATTATTCATTTAAAAGCCAATCCACCAGTAAAAACAGAACAAGAAGAAATTCTAAATGGCGCTTATCGCAGTTCGTTGGTTGAGTCCGGCCGCTACATCCCCGGATTCCGCCTCTGGCTTTTCAAGCTGTTGGTTCATTAGAACCCGGCTTTTAACATTCCCCGCATCAAACAAGATGCGGGTTTTTCTTGATTTTTTTAGGAAAGCGTATATAATAATAGGAAGTTATGCCTATTTCATTATTATCCGACAATCCATTATTTTTTATTGCTTGGATAGGAGCGATATTGATAGCTCTTTCCACACATGAGTTTGCCCATGCTTATGCCAGTTTTAGATTGGGAGATAATACGGCAAAGGATATGGGCCGACTTACGTTAAATCCTTTGGCCCATATTGACTGGTTGGGTTTTTTTATGCTGATGCTTGTTGGGTTTGGCTGGGGAAAACCGGTAATAACCAATCCATATAATTTAAAATATAAAAAGTGGGGGATGACGCTTGTGGCTCTTGCTGGTCCTTTGGCGAATTTGATAAATATAGCGGTTTTTGGAGCTGCATTAAAATTTTTAAGCATTTTTACGGTTCTTAGCGCTGGCAATCTTCTTCTTCAATTTATTAACCTGCTTATTATTATAAATACAATATTGCTGGTTTTTAATCTTATACCGATTCCGCCCTTAGACGGCTCAAGACTACTTTTTACGCTTTTAGACAAGCCAAAATATGAAGAATTAAAAGCGCATCTTAGTAGCCAAGGTCCTATAATTTTGATAGGTCTTATCTTGATTGATAATATTTTTAATATAGGTATTTTTTCAGTAATTTTTAGTGGAATTATACAGTTTGTCTATAAGTTTTTTTAGATACTTGACGTTTATTGACGGATATGGTAAAATTATTTTACAATATTAACTTAAAATAAGATTTTTATTTTTTAAATATGCCAACAGTAAATCAACTGATAAAAAAAGGAAGACAAAGCGCAAAAAAGAAAAGTAAATCGCCAGCAATGCAATTTGTTAATAATACTTTGAGACGCAAAAAAACAGAGATTTCAAAAGGAAGCCCTTTTAAGCGTGGAGTTTGTGTTAAGGTTACAACTATAACTCCAAAAAAACCTAATTCAGCTTTACGTAAAATCGCAAGAGTTCGTCTTTCAAACGGTCAGGAAGTAACAGCTTATATTCCTGGAATTGGGCATAACCTACAAGAACACTCAATTGTCATGATAAGGGGCGGAAAAGTAAAAGATCTTCCAGGTGTAAGATATCATATTGTACGAGGCATATATGATGCTCAGGGTGTAGAAGGAAGAAAAAATAGCCGTTCTCTTTATGGCGTTAAAAAACCTAAATCGTAAATTATTATGCGTGGTAAGAAAAAAGCACCAAAAAGAAAAATTAAACCAGATGTAAAGTATAGCAATCTTCAAGTTGCGAAATTTATTAATTATTTAATGGGAAGAGGCAAGAAAACAGTTGCGCAAGCTGTCCTTTATGATGCATTGGATATAATTTCTGAAAAAACAAAAGAAGATTCATTAGTTGTTTTTGAAACTGCTATTAAAAATGTAAGCCCTCAGTTAGAAATTAGAAGCAAACGTGTTGGCGGAGCCAATTATCAAATTCCTTTTCCTGTAAAAGGAGATAGAAAATTTGCACTTGCTTCAAGATGGATTTTGGGTGCTAGCAGAGATAAAAAAGGAAGAAGAATGGCGGAAAAACTAGCCGAAGAGTTAATGGCTGCAGCAAAAAATGAAGGAACAGCAATAAAAAAGAAAGAAGATGTTCAGAGAATGGCAGAAGCAAATCGCGCTTTTGCTCATTTCGCCCGTTAAACAATAAATTTTTATGCCTCGAGAATTTAATTTAGAAAAAATAAGAAATATTGGTATTATTGCCCATATTGACGCAGGTAAGACAACCATTACCGAGCGTATTTTGTTTTATACTGGAAAGAAGCACAAAATTGGCGAAGTTCATGAAGGCGAAGCAGAAATGGATTGGATGGAACAAGAACGCGAAAGAGGTATCACCATTACTTCAGCCGCGACAACTTGTTTTTGGAAAAATAATCGTATAAATATCATTGATACTCCGGGACACATTGATTTTACCGTAGAAGTTCAACGCTCCCTTCGTGTTTTAGATGGGGGTGTTGTTGTTTTTGACGGTGTCGCCGGTGTAGAGCCTCAATCAGAAACCGTCTGGCATCAGGCAGATAAATATAAAGTTCCAAGAATCTGTTTTGTAAATAAGCTTGATAGAACGGGCGCTGATTTTTATGCCGACCTGGCTTCAATCCATGAGCGTCTTACTAAAAAAGCATATGCAATGCAACTTCCTATTGGTATAGAAAGCGATTTAAAAGGTATTGTAAATCTTTTAGAGAAAAACGCTGTTATATATAAAGATGAATTAGGACAAGATGTGGAGACAATAGAAATACCTGAAGATATGAAAGATAAAGCGCGTGAGTATAGAGAAAAGCTTATAGAAGCAATCGCAAGTCAGGACGAAGCTTTAATGAATAAGTATTTGGGAGGCGAAGAAATTCCCTTAGAAGATCTAAAGTCAACACTTAGAAAAGCCGTCATCAATTTTGAAATTATTCCTGTATTTTGTGGAACTGCTCTAAAAAATAAAGGAGTTCAGCTACTTTTGGACGCAGTTGTTGACTATTTACCATCTCCTCTAGAAGTTCCTCCGGTAAAGGGAATTGATATAAAAGATCCGGAAAAAGAGTTAGAACGTCCAGCAGAAGATAACGCACCTTTTTCTGCTCTTGCATTTAAAATTGCAACCGATCCTTTTGTAGGACGTCTTTGTTTTTTCCGCGTTTATTCCGGCGTACTTAAAGCCGGCTCATATGTTTATAATTCTTCAACTGGAAAGAGAGAAAGAGTTGGACGTATCGTACGAATGTATGCAAATCATAGAGAAGAGATAACCGAAGTTTATGCCGGAGATATTGCTGCCGCGATTGGTTTTAAAGATGTAACAACTGGAAATACTTTATGCGATGAAGATAGTCCTATAATCTTAGAATCAATAACTTTCCCAGAACCGGTTATTTCCGTTGCTATTGAACCAAAAACAAAAGTAGACCAAGAAAAGATGGGTGTTGCCCTTCAGAAACTGGCAGAAGAAGACCCAACATTTCGTGTTTATACCAATGAAGAAACTTCACAGACAATTATTGCTGGAATGGGCGAGCTTCATTTGGATATTATTGTTGATAGAATGAAAAGAGAGTTTAAAGTGGAAGCAAATGTTGGAAAACCTCAGGTTGCATATAAAGAAACAATCAAAGGAGAAGCAGAGGCAGAGGGTAAATATATTAAACAATCCGGTGGACGAGGACAGTATGGACATTGCTGGATTAGAGTTAACCCTCGTGAAGAAGGTCAGGGCTTTAAGTTCAATGACGAAGTAAAGGGCGGAGTTATTCCGAGAGAATATATTCCTGCCATTGAAAAAGGAATTAAAGAGTCACTAAATAAAGGTATTTTAGCTGGATATCCGGTCATTGATATTGAAGCAAGTGTTTATGATGGTTCTTACCATGAGGTTGATTCATCGGAAATGGCATTTAAAATTGCTGGTTCAATGGCGTTTTCCGCTGCAGCAAAAAAAGCCGGGCTTATACTATTGGAACCAACAATGAAAGTTGAGGTCACTACTCCTGAACAATTTATGGGCGATGTTATTGGAGATATCAACTCAAAGCGCGGACAAGTACAAGAAATGCGCGAGAAAGACAGTACAAGGATTATTGATGCGATTATTCCTTTGGGAGAATTGTTTGGATATGCGACAGAATTGCGTTCAATGACGCAAGGACGAGCGAGCTATTCAATGGAATTTGCTAAATATTCTGAAGTTCCAAGAAATGTTGCCGAAGAGATAATTGAAGGAAGAAAGAAGTAAGTTTTTTAAATAAAATTTATTTAATAATTGACTATTGGCAATTCATTGATCATCGATCATTGGATAATGACCATTTTATTATTGTATGGGTGAGCTTTTTAAAAAAATAAAAAAAATAGCAAAAGAAGAAGGGAAGGCGATTGTTATTGACGAGGCGACTGGAGATGCCTTTGTTATAGCTCCGTTAGAAGAAAGCAAAGCTTCTGTATGCAGATGCGAAGATAAAAAAGAAGATACTTTTTCATTTGAAGAAACAGTAAAAGAAAATAGTTTTGACGATGCTGAATTAATGAGAAAGGTTAATGACGATATAAGTAAATGGCGTGAAGAACAGCAAGAAAAACAGAATAAAGAAGATATTCAAGATAAGAATGAAAAGAATACTTTAAATGAAGAAGAAAGATACTATTTAGAACCATTGGAATAATTGGCTAAAATTAGTTAAAAATATTACCCTTGTCAATATAAATTATTTGTGCTATAATATATTTCAGTTTCAAAAATTAATAATTTGCTAAAATTAAACAAATACAGAATGGTGAATTATGAATGCAGAAAGATATTCTGAATTCAAAATTCCAAATTCAAAATTTTAAAAATATGGCAGGAAAATTTGAAAGAACAAAACCGCACGTAAACGTTGGCACAATCGGCCACGTTGATCATGGGAAAACCACTCTTACAGCGGCTATTTTAAAAGTTTTAGCTGCTCACGGTATGATTGCCCAAGATAAATCAGTAGACCAAATTGATGCCGCTCCTGAAGAAAAAGAGCGCGGTATTACTATTGCTACTGCTCACGTTGAGTATGAATCAGATAAAAGACATTATGCTCACGTCGATTGCCCGGGACACGCCGATTATGTAAAAAATATGATTACTGGAGCCGCTCAGATGGATGGAGCTATTTTGGTTGTATCTGCTGCTGACGGCCCAATGCCTCAAACAAGAGAACATATATTGCTTGCCAGACAAGTAGGTGTGCCTTATATTGTGGTATTTTTGAATAAAGTTGACCAAGTATCTGATCCAGAATTGATTGATTTAGTTGAAGAAGAAGTAAGGGACTTATTGAAAAAATACGAATTTCCTGGTGATGAAACCCCAATCATTAGAGGTTCTGCTTTAAAAGCACTTGAAAATCCTTCTGATGAAGCAACTTCAAAACCAATCTTAGATCTAGTAAAAGCATTAGACGACTATATTCCAGAACCTGTAAGAGATATTGAAAAACCATTTTTAATGCCGATTGAAGATGTTTTCTCAATTGAAGGACGTGGAACAGTTGTAACTGGAAGAATTGATAGAGGTATAATTAAGATTAACGAAGAAGTTGAAATTGTTGGTCTTCGCAATACCCAGAAAACAGTAGTAACCGGTATTGAAATGTTTAATAAACAACTTGACGAAGGACGAGCAGGTGATAACGCAGGTCTTTTGCTTCGAAGCTTAAAGAAAGACGAAGTTGAACGTGGACAGGTTATTGCTAAACCAGGAACTATAACTCCTCATACTGAATTTGAAGCTAAAATTTATGCATTGACAAAGGAAGAAGGCGGACGCCATAAACCATTCTTCAAAGGATACAAGCCACAATTTTATATCAGAACAACTGATGTAACCGGCGAAATAACCTTACCGGAAGGAACAGAGATGGTAATGCCTGGAGATCAGGTTGAAGTAACAGTAAAACTTATTACCCCGGTTGCTTTGGAAGAAAAACAGAGATTCGCTATCCGCGAAGGCGGACGCACTGTCGGTGCCGGAGCAGTAACAAAAATATTAAAATAAATCTTTGCGCTGGGGCGGACGTTTTGTTCGTCCCAGCGTTCTGTATTTAGATTATGCCAAAAGCAGTTTTAAAAAAAGAAGAAGAAACGCAAAACAGAATACGCATTAAAATTAGGGCGTACGATCATAAAATAATTGATCAATCGGCCAAAACGATAATTGATAGTGCGGAACGAAGCGGAGCCACAGTGCACGGTCCGATACCTTTGCCGACCGAAAAAAGAAAGTATACTGTTAACAGGTCAACCTTTGTTCATAAAAATGCGCGTGAGCAATTTGAAATGAGAACCCATAAACGGCTTCTGGATATTGTTAATCCTACGGATAAAACAGTTGACGCATTAATGAACTTGAACTTGCCTGCCGGTGTAGACGTAGAAATAAAGATGTAGAAATAAGTAGAAAAGGGCGAAAAAAGAAAATCTTTTACAATTTAGGGTCCAAGGAGAAAGATCTAAAAATTGCAATTTGCAATTAGAAAACCTCCTTGTTGAGTCCGAATAAGAATTAGGGCATTAAAAACGTTCTAATATTAATTGGTATCTAGAATAAAACCTACTTTAAGAAAAGGTCAAAAATCTATTTTTGAGACCGTGGTTTTGTAGATAGATTTTTGACTTTTTATTTTAGAAAAAATTATGAAATTCATAATTGGAAAAAAATTGGAAATGTCACAGAGATTTAGAAATAATGGCGCTGTAGTCCCGGTGACTTTGATTTTTGCACCTAAAAATCAGATAGCGCAAGTCAAAACTAAAGATAAAGATGGTTATAACGCTGTCCAATTGGGAGCATTTCCTAAGAAAAAGTTAAATAAACCTGAAAAAGGTCATTTAAAAGGATTGGAAATGCATGGCACTCTAAATGAATTTAGGTTGGAAGATGTAAAAATATTAGAAAAAGGACAGGATCTCGGAGTTGAACAATTTGAAGAAGGTGAAAAAGTAAATATTATTGGTATATCAAAGGGACGCGGGTTTCAGGGTGTTGTAAAAAGACATGGTTTTCATGGCGGACCTGCTTCTCATGGACATAAAGATCAGCTTAGAATGCCGGGTTCAATCGGTTCAAAAGGTGTAGCAAGGGTTTTTAAAGGAATGAAAATGGGTGGTCATATGGGAACAGACCAAACAACAATAAAAAATTTGGAAATTATTGAAGTTGATAAAGAAAACAGCATTTTGGCAGTAAAGGGAGCAGTACCGGGAGCAAGAAATTCATTGTTATATATCCAAGGCAAGTAAGCTAATAGCTTACGTCTCATAACCATAAAATGTAGTTCTGAGTCGTAAGCAATTAAATATGGCAAAAGTAAAGATATACAATTTAGACGGAACCGAGAAAGAAGAGATAGACTTGAAAGACGAGGTTTTTAATGTTGTGGCAAATGACGATACACTTCATCAGGTTACCGTTGCTATGCTTTCTAACAAGCGTAGTGTTTATGCTCATACCAAAACAAGAGGAGATGTACGTGGCGGTGGTAAAAAACCATGGAAACAAAAAGGAACAGGACGAGCAAGACACGGATCTTCAAGATCACCAATATGGGTTGGTGGAGGTATTACTTTTGGTCCGAGAAAGGATAGAAATTTCAACTTAAAAATAAATAAAAAAACAAAACAAAAAGCATTGGCAATGGTTTTGAGTGATAAACTTGCAAACAACGAGATAGTAGCAATTGACGCTTTTGCAGTAAAAGAGCCGAAGACAAAACAATTTATGTCTTCAATCAAGAACTTATTCACCAAACTTAAAAAAGATTTGAAAGGAAAGACTATTGTCATATCAGGTGTTGATAAGAATATAAAACTTGCGATTCGCAACGTGCCGAATGTAAATTATATTGCAGGTAAGGATTTAAATATCTTGGATGCAATGACTGCAAAGAATATAATTATAGAAAAAAAGAGCATATTGGAATTAGAAAAAAGATTGAGCTAAAATATTATGTCATTAATAACTAGATTTTTTAGAAAACAAAAAGAAGAGAAATTGGAAAAACAAGCAGAAAATCAGAAAAATGCAGCTGAGAAAACTTTGGAATTGGCAAAAAAAACAAAAACAACCAAAACCTCGGTAGCTAAGAAAAATGACACTAAAAAAATAGAGAAGGTTAAAATAGAAACAAAAATAGAAAAGAAAAGAATGAAGGCCGAAGTGTATAGAGTATTATTAAAACCGCTTATTACTGAGAAAATTTCTGATATGGCTGTTTTGGGTAAGTACGCTTTTCAGATTAAAATGGACGCTAACAAAATAATGGTAAAGAAAGCGGTCAGCGCTTTATACGGTGTAAAAGTAAGAGATGTCAGAATAGTAAATGTACTGGGAAAATCAGTAAGATATGGCAGACACACAGGCAAAAGAAGTGATTGGAAAAAAGCGATTGTAACTCTGGCTCCGGGAGAAAAGCTGGAAATATACGAAGGAGTATAAAAAATTACGAATAAGTATGGCAATAAAATTATACAAACCAACAACTCCAGGAAGAAGAAAATCTTCGGTTAATAAGTCAGATTTGACTAAAAAAAGACCGGAGAAGAATTTGATATTTTTTAAAAAAAGATCCGGAGGCAGAAATGCACAAGGAAAAATTACCGTTCATCATCGTGGTGGAGGCGCAAAACGTTATGTCAGAATTGTTGATTTTAGACGCAATAGATATGATTTGCCGGCAAAAGTTCTTACATTTGAATATGATCCGAATAGAAGTGCAAACATAGCTTTAATTCAATACGAAGACGGCAAGAAGAGTTATATTCTAGTTCCTCAAGGATTGGAGATTGGGAACGAAGTAATCTCTTCAAAAGGAAAAGTTCCGATTAAAACTGGAAACAGAACAATTTTAGAAAATATTCCTGTTGGCGAAATGATATATAATATAGAATTAAGCCCTGAAGCTGGTGGAAAAATTGTTCGCGGAGCAGGTATGGGAGCAACGCTCATGGGTTTAGAGGGAGATTATGCTCAGATTAAATTACCTTCTTCAGAAATAAGATTAGTATTAAAGACCTGTAGTGCCTCAATCGGAGTAATGGGAAATAGTGAGTATGCTTTGGTAAGAATAGGATTGGCAGGTAGAAAAAGACATATGGGTATAAAGCCGACTGTTCGCGGTAAAGCAAAAAATCCAGTAGATCACCCACATGGAGGTGGAGAAGGCAATACACCTATTGGTCTTAAACATCCAAAAACACCATGGGGGAAGCCAGCTTTGGGTATAAAAACCAGAAGAAAAAAGAAAGCATCAAATAGATTAATAATTCAGAGAAGAAAACGAAAGAGAAGAAAATAAGATTTTATTAAGAATAAATAATAAGTTGTAAGTATAAAATATTATGAGTCGAAGTTTAAAAAAGGGTCCATTTGTAGATCTAAAACTAATGAAAAAAATAGAGCAAGGCGAACCGGGTAAAACTATAAAAACCTGGTCCCGTGCATCAACCATAACTCCACAAATGGTAGGTTTTACAATCGGAGTTCATAATGGAAAACAGCACGTGCCAGTTTTGGTAGTAGAGAATATGGTTGGACACAAATTGGGAGAATTTGCGTTAACGAGAAAGTTTATAAGACATGGTGGAAAAAAGCAAAAGGACATAGAAAAAGGAAAATAGATAAAAAGCTAATTAGTTAAAATATTATGGAGATCAAAGCAAAGGCAAGATATTTAAGAATGTCACCAAGAAAAGTTAGATTGGTGATAGATATGATAAGAGGAAAAAAAGTTTCCGAAGCTTCGGATATTCTTAATTTTTCTAATAAATGGGCGAAAAGACCTATTATCAAGTTATTAAATTCGGCAATTGCGAACGCAGAACACAATTTTGATTTACAAAAAGATAATTTATATATTAAAGTAATAAAAGCAGATGGCGGACCAATGTTAAAGCGTTGGATGCCACGTGCTTTTGGCAGAGCCGGTGCTATTCGTAAAAGAACTTGCCACATTGAAATTATATTAGATGAGCTAAAAAAAGATATAACCGAAGAAAGTACAGTTATTGCAAAGAAAGATAAGAAAGAAACAGAAGCCAAAAATCAAGAATCAAAGAAAAACGTTTCTGAAAAAAAAGATAAGAAAAAGAAAGTTCTTAATTCCTAATTCACATTACTATGGGTCACAAAGTCCATCCAAAAATATTTAGAATGTCAAGCATATATACCTGGGGATCCAGGTGGTATTCTAAACCAAAAGATTATGCTGATCTAATTAAGCAGGATATTCTTATAAAAAAGTTTGTACTTGATAAAATAAAGGACGCAGGTCCTGATGGTATAGAAATTGAAAGAAAAGGGGATTCATTAAATATTATTATAAATGCGGCAAAACCGGGTGTAGCAATCGGTCGATCAGGTGCAGGTACGGAAGAATTGAAGAAAAAGATAAAAGATAATTTTTTCAGAGGTAAGAAAATGAATTTCAATATAAATATTTTTGAAGTAAAAAGACCTTCTTTGTCAGCCAACATCGTTATGCAATCAATGATAAGTGAGATAGAAAGACGTGTTCCTTTTAGAAGAGTAATGAAGCAAGCCGCTGAAAGAGTAACAAAGGCAGGCGCAAAGGGAGTAAAGATGGCTCTTGCCGGACGATTGAATGGCGCAGAGATAGCTAGAACAGAAAAGTTATTAAAGGGAAACGTACCATTGCAGAATTTGCGAGCTGATATTGATTATGCAAATGGAACAGCTAGAACCATTTATGGATGTATTGGAATTAAAGTATGGATTTATAGAGGTGAAATATTTGAGACAAAGGACGATAAAGAGAATATGGATAAAAAAGAAGAAGAAAATAAATAAATAAAATTAACTAATTACTAATAATAATTTATTAGCAGTTAGTCACTAGTCATCAGTTAAATTTATGTTAATGCCGAAAAAAGTAAAACACAGGAAGTGGCATAAAGGACGCGCCAGAAACAAAAGAAGGGCGACGTCTAAGTTAACTGTGGCTTTTGGAGAATTTGGTATAAAGGCAACCACTTCTTGTTGGGTAAATTCTCGTCAGATAGAATCAGCCAGAAGAGCGATAACTAATTTTACAAAGAGAGGCGGAAAAGTTTGGATTAGAATATTTCCTGATAAACCGGTTACAAAAAAAGGCGCAGAAGTACCTATGGGTTCTGGAAAAGGCGCAGTTGATCATTATGTAACAGTTATAAAACCCGGAATGGTAATGTTTGAGCTTGGTGGCGTTACAGAAGAAGTCGCACGTGATGCTTTTAGACTGGCTGGACATAAGTTGCCTGTTCAAACAAAATTTGTTAAAAAATAGAAATATGAAATATAAAGAATTGAAAAATAAACCAAAAGCAGAACTTGATAAATTAGTGAAAGAGAGCAGAGAAAAATTGCGTGAGTTAAGATTTAAAATTGCAAACCGTAGTCTAAAAAATATTACAGAAGTTGATAAAACAAAAAAAATAATAGCAAAAGCACTGACAGCTTTAAAGCAAACGAAATAATATATGGAAAAAAATATTAAAAAATTAAAAGGAGTGGTAGTAAGCGATAAGATGGAAAAAACCATAGTTGTTAAGATTGGTAGAAGAGTAAGCCATCCAAAATACCACAAAGCTTATAATGTCAGTAAAAAATATAAAGTTCACGATGAAAAAAATCAGTACAAGGTAGGTGATAAAGTAGCATTTGTCGGATGCAGACCGTATAGTAAAGATAAAAAATGGCGTGTAATTTATTAGGTAAAAGTTAAAATATATGATTCAAGTTCAATCAATGTTAAAAGTAGCCGATAACAGCGGAGCAAAAAAGCTCCAGTGTATTAAGGTACTTGGCGGATATAAAAAAAGATATGCTCGTATTGGTGACATTATAACTTGTGCTGTAAAAGAAGCAGTTCCGCATACTCCGATAAAAAAGGGAGATGTCGTGAAGACTGTTATTGTAAGAACAAGGAAAGAAACCAGAAGAAAAGACGGAACCTATATTAGATTTGATGAAAATGCAGCTGTTGTTATTGATCCAAAATCAAAAGATCCAAAAGGTACTAGAATTTTTGGTCCGATTGCAAGAGAGCTTCGCGCAGCAGGATTTAATAAAATAATTTCGTTAGCGCCAGAGGTGCTATAGATAAATTTATTAATATGAAAATACAAAAAGGCGATAAAGTAAAAATAATAAAAGGAAAGGACAGCGGAAAAAGCGGTTCTATTGTTAAAGTATTAAAAGCTTCAAATAAAGTTATAGTTGAAGGGATTAATATGTTGACGAAGCACCAAAAACCGAAAAAAGAAGGTGAAAAAGGGGTAAAAATACAATTTGCTTCTCCAATCAATGTTTCCAATGTTATTATTACTTGTCCTAAATGCGGAAAAGAAACAAGAGTTGGATTTGCAGTAGGTGAAAATAAGAAAAAGATGAGACAGTGCAAAAAGTGTAAAGCAACATTCTAAACAGCAATTAGCGTATGGCGTTTAGGCTACAGTTAAATAATTATATCCTAATCGCTAACCGCTAATTGTTAAACGATAAATTAAGTAATATGCAATTAAAAGAAAAATACAATTCAAAGATAATTCCAGAATTAATGAAGAAACACGGTTATAAAAATCCGATGCAAGTGCCTCATTTAGAAAAGGTTATTTTGAATGTTGGCATAAACGCAAAATTAAAAGATACAAATATTCAGGAAGCCGTTTTAACAACTTTATCTAAGATTAGCGGACAAAAGCCGGTTTTACGAAAAGCAAAAAAATCTATTTCTTCATTTAAAATAAGAGAAGGTAATATAGTTGGAATGAGCGTTACGCTTAGAAAAGAAAAAATGTATGATTTTGTTGATAAGTTTGTAAATGTAACATTGCCTCGCGTTAGAGATTTTCGTGGTATTCCCAGAAAATCGTTTGATGGCAATGGCAATTATAGCATTGGATTAAAAGATCAGGTTGCATTTCCAGAGCTAAGCCCTTCTGATACCGACAGACTACATGGATTGGAGATAGTTTTTGTAACAAGTGCAAAGACAGATGATGAAGCGAGAGATTTACTAGAGTATTTAGGATTTCCATTTAAAAAATCGTAAAATAAGATTTAAGATTATGGCCACAGAAGCACAAATAGTAAAATCAAATAAAAAACCAAAATTCAGCACCAGGGTAGTGCGCCGATGTTGGCGTTGCGGAAGAAAAAGAGCATATATGAGAGATTTCAAATTATGCAGAATTTGCTTTAGGGAGTTGGCTAATAAGGGAGAGATTCCAGGAATTAAAAAATCCAGTTGGTAAATAATAAATAAGGATACAAGGTTATAGCGAATAGGGTAAAATAAACCAGACTCTAAGCTCTATTTCCTAAGTCCTAATATAATTATGTTAAGCGATCCAATATCAGACATGTTGACTAGAATAAGAAATGCTTACTTGGCAAAAAAGCATGAAGTTTTGATACCTACGTCTAAGACAAAATTTGCTATTGCCAATATTTTAAAAAATACCGGTTATGTTGCTAATGTAAAAGAAGTAGTAAAAAAAATAGAAGGAAAAAAAGAAATGAGCAAGAAAGAGCTTGTTGTCACTTTGATTTATAGAAATGATATGCCAGCGCTTAAAATGATAAAAAGAGTAAGTAGGCCGGGCAGAAGAATTTATAAAGGTGCGAAAGACATGCCGAATGTATTAAATGGTTTTGGAGTTGCTATTGTTTCAACTTCCAAAGGAATTATGACGAATAAAGATGCTAAAAAACAGAATATCGGAGGCGAGATAATTTGCGAGATATATTAAATTTATAAAAATATGAGTCGTATAGGAAAAAAACCAATTATTATTCCAGGTGGCGTTGAGGTCAATATTGAGGGCCGGGAAGTAAAAGTTAAAGGACCGAAAGGAGCCCTATCCTTAGTGTTGCACGATCATGCAAAAGCAGAAATAAAAGAAGAGGGAAATGAAAAATTTATACAAGTATCAGTTATAAATCCCTTAAATAAAGCAGATAGAGCAATTTGGGGACTTTCGGCAAAACTTATATATAATATGGTTTGTGGTATTACGGAAGGATTTAAAAAAGAATTAGAAGTAAATGGAGTTGGATATAAGGTAGCATTGCAAGGAAATACAATAAAATTAGAAGTTGGGTATTCACATCCTGTAGAGTTTGCTTTACCGGAAGGTATTAGCGCAGAAGTTCAGAAAAATGTTATTACTATTTTGGGAATAGATAAGCAACTGGTTGGAGAAATGGCGGCACAAATAAGAAAAATTAGAAAGCCAGAGCCGTATAAAGGCAAGGGAATCAAATATTCAGACGAAGTCATAAGAAGAAAAGCAGGAAAAGCCGCAAAATCTGCTGGCTAAAAAAAGCTATTAGCATATAGGTTATTAGTTAAATAATGATTATATCTTAAACTGTTAATCGCTAACTTTATGAACAAAGAAAAGCAAAAACAAGCACAAAGATTGAGACGTAAAATCCGCGTTAAAGCAAAAGGCACTGCAGAGTGTCCAAGATTAAGCGTGAAAAGAAGCTTGACTGGTATTTATTCACAATTGATAGATGATGTTGCACTAAAGACATTAGTGAGCGCTTCTTCAAAAGAAATAAAAGAAAAAGGTTTAGATAAATCAAAGACTGCTTCATTGGTAGGAAAATTGCTTGCCCAAAAGGCTGGAGAAAAAGGAATAAAAAAAGTTGTTTTTGATAAAGGTGCTTATAAATATCATGGAAGAATAAAAGCCCTTGCAGACGGTGCCAGAGAGGGAGGGCTACAATTTTAACAGTTAATTATACCTTAATCGCAAAACATTATTATGATGAAGAAAAATTTTAAAAAAAGACCTCCAAGAGAAGAAAAAGAGTTTGACCAGAAACTTGTTGATCTTGCGCGCGTAACTCGCGTTACAAAAGGTGGAAAACAAATGAGTTTTCGCGCTACGATTGTTATTGGAGATAGAAAAGGACGCGTAGGATTTGGAATTGGTAAATCAAGTGACGTTTCTACTGCGATTTCTAAGGCTGCAAAAGAAGCAAAGAAAACTCTTCTTTCAGTGCCTCTTAAAAACGAAACAATTCCACACGAGGTTTTATCAAAATTTGGCGCGGGAAAGGTATTGATTAAGCCGGCAACTAAAGGAAGAGGTATAAAAGTAGGCGGAGCAATGCGTGTTGTTTTTGAGCTTGCCGGAGTGCCGAATGTTACTGGAAAGATATTGGGTTCAAAAAATAAGATAAATATTTTATACGCAACATTTGAGGCGTTAAAACAGTTGAGAAAATAGTCATATGTCTATCAAATTACACAATTTAAGTCCAAATACTCTTAGAAAAAAGAAAAAACGAATAGGTCGCGGAAATGCATCCGGACACGGTTCGTATTCTACAAGAGGAATTAAAGGACAGAAATCACGTTCCGGTGTTAGCGGATTAAAGTTAAAAGGAATGAAGCACATTGTTTTGGCTACCCCAAAACTTCGTGGATTTAAGAGTGTCCACTTCAAACCTCATACAATTACTTTATCTCAGCTGGATAAATTTTTTAATGATGGAGAAATGGTAACTCCAAAAGTTTTATTATCTAAAAAAATGATTGACTCAAAAACTGAAAAAGTAAAAATAGTTTCCTCGGGTGAGTTAACTAAAAAATTAACAATCAAAGATTGTAAGATTTCTGCCGGCGCTGTTAAAAAAATAGAAAAAGCTGGTGGGAAAATAGAGTAAACAGTATCTCGTGTATTTTTTTATTGAATATTAGATATCAAATTTATGCTCGAAAAGTTTACAAAAATCTGGAAAGATAAAGAAGTTCGAAATAAGATTTTATTTGTTTTGGGCATGCTTGCTGTTTTTAGAATAGCGGCACATATCCCAATGCCGGGAGTTGATGTAGAAAATTTGAAAAGATTTTTTTCTTCCAATCAAATTTTGGGATTAGTAAACATTTTTTCCGGCGGAGCTATGGCAAGTTTTTCCATAGTTGCTTTGGGAGTTGCCCCATACATTACAGCATCAATTATTTTTCAGCTTCTTTCAATGATTATTCCACGTCTAGAAGCTCTTTCAAAAGAAGATGGTGGAAGAGAAAAAATAAATCAATACACCAGATATTTAACTATTCCTTTGGCATTTTTACAATCATACGCAATGATTAATTTAATATCTCGTTCTTCAAGACAGATTTTTTCCGATTTGTCGCCGTTTAATATTTTTTCAATGATGATAACGATGACGGCAGGCACTATATTTTTGATGTGGATTGGTGAGCTTATTTCTGAAAAAAAAGTTGGTAATGGAATTTCTCTTTTAATTTTTGCCGGAATCGTTGACCAATTGCCTGGCGCGCTTCAACAAATTATCGTTACTTACGACAGGGCTCAGATGATAAATCTTTTAGCCTTTATCGCTATTGCCGTTGTTACGGTAATTGGAGTAGTTATGATGAATGAGGCGCAAAGGAACATCCCTATTTCTTATGCAAAAAGGGTGCGAGGAAACAAGATGTACGGCGGAGTAGACAGTCATCTTCCTTTACGTGTAAATATTGCCGGCGTTATTCCTATTATCTTTGCAATTTCTATTATTCTATTTCCACCAATGATAGCGCAGTTTTTTGTAGGAGCCAAAACCGCATGGGTGGCCGGATTTGCAGAAAAAGTTATAGAACTTTTTGGAAATCAACTTCTTTATGGCATACTTTATTTTGTCCTAGTTGTTGCTTTTACTTATTTCTATACATCTGTAATTTTTCATCCTCATCAAATTGCCGAAAATTTGCAGAAATCAGGCGGATTCGTTCCTGGTATACGGCCTGGAGAAAATACTGCTGCTTATTTAAAATATGTTATTAATCGTATTATTTTTGCTGGCGCGCTTTTCTTGGGCGCATTGGCCATCCTGCCTTTGATAATGCAACAAGTTACTGGATTACAAAGCTTGGTTATTGGCGGTACCAGTTTACTTATCGTTGTTTCGGTGGTAATTGAAACGGTAAAACAAATAGAATCACAATTATTGATGAGAGAATACGATAAATATTAGAAATTGCTTAGTGTAAACTATTGAGGAAGTTAGCTAAAAAATTATGAATATTATTTTCTTGGGTCCGCAAACATCGGGAAAGGGGACTCAAACGGAACGCTTGTCGGAAAAGCTAAATATCCCTATTCTTAGAAGCGGAGACATTCTACGAAATAAAAAAACAATAGATGATGCAGAAGGGCGAGAGATCGCTTCTTTTATTGATGTGGGAAAATTAATTCCGGATGAAATGATGAATGATATTATAAAAGAAGAATTACAAAAAGAAGTTTATAAAAATGGAGTTATTTTTGACGGATATCCAAGAAATATACTTCAAGAAAAACATTTGGAAGAAATAATTAATATTGATAAAGCTATTTTTTTGGACGTTCCGGATGCTATTGTTCTAAAAAGAATGACAGCTCGAAGAATATGTTCTAAATGCAGGGCAGTATATAATTTGAGTAGCAACCCGCCAAAAGAAGAAGGCAAGTGCGATAAATGCCAAGGCGACCTTATTCAACGTCCTGACGATACAGAGTCGGCAATTGCAGTGCGCTTAAATATTTATCATAACTTAACAGAGCCTTTGGTTAATTATTATAAAGAACAAGACAAGTTAATTCGTATTGATGGAACAAAAAGCATAGAAGAAGTTCGGCAAGAAATTATTAATGCATTAGAGAATTAATGGTTTTCTTAGTATATAGTTTGGATAAATGAAATATGGCCCGAGAGGGCTTTTTATAATTGTAAAATATGGCGTTTTTTGTTAAGATATATTCATATGATTAGATTAAAA
Organism: Parcubacteria group bacterium CG10_big_fil_rev_8_21_14_0_10_36_14; assembly: GCA_002772895.1. Lineage (NCBI taxonomy): Bacteria > Parcubacteria group bacterium CG10_big_fil_rev_8_21_14_0_10_36_14. The sequence continues at coordinate 23,708 of PFCS01000040.1, forward strand.
ACTAAACAAGATATAGATAATTTGATGCAAGGTGGCGCAATATTGAGCCGGATTTTGGGTGAAATAAAAGCAATGGTAAGGGCTGGGATATCAAGTTTAGGGTTAGAAAAAACAACAAATAGCCTAATGAAAGAAGCGGGTGGTGTGCCGGCATTTTTGGGCTATGCTCCGCAGGGAAATAAAAAATATCCTGCCGCGCTTTGTATGTCTGTTAATGAGGGGATAGTTCATACGCCGGCAAATATTGATTATATTATAAAAGACGGAGATATGGTAAATCTTGATTTAGGTTTTAAGTATAAAGGGATGATAACCGACATGGCAACAACTGTTATTGCCGGAAGCACTGATCAAAGAAATAAAAAACTCTTGGCGACAACAAAAAAATGTTTGGAAGAGGCAATAAAAGAATGTCAGCCAGGCGCTCCTATTTCTGCAATTGGAAAGCGGATAGAAAATATTGCAAAAGGCGAAGGATTTTTTGTTATAAAAGAACTTGTTGGACACGGAGTGGGTTATAGTGTTCATGAATCGCCAGTTGTACCAAATTATTATGATAAAAATATGGATGGTGTAATTATGGAAGAAGGGCTTGTAATCGCGATTGAGCCGATGCTTTCTATGGGCAGTGAGGACATAGATATTGCGGAAGACGGTTGGACATATGTAACAGCAGATAGAAGTCGAGCGGCGCATTTTGAAGCAACAGTGGCAATAACAGAAAACGGTCCAAAAATAATAACACCAATAGTATAATAATTTATATATCTAACCGCTAATTGCTATGAATATAATATCTATAGACTACGGCACAAAAAATATTGGGCTTGCGATGAATAATGATACTGAGATAGCTTTTCCGTTGAAAAGTATTATTAATAATGAAAAGGCGATAGAAGAGATAAAGGATGTATATGATGAGGAGATGGCGGGTAAAATTATTATAGGAATGCCAACAAAAATGAATAGGACTGCCGGTGCGCTTGCAGAAGAAATAAAAGCATTTGCAGAAAAATTAAAAGAAGCCGGATTGCAGATTGAATTTGAAGATGAGCTTCTTTCATCAGAAATGACAAAAAAAATGATGGAAGGCTATAAAGGCAAATACGATAAAGATGCGGTAGAGGCGGCAGTTATACTACAAACATATCTTGAGCGGAATATTTAATAGTATCAAATATTTATTTTTATGTTCTCAATGATAAAGACCTCCGGATTTGTTATCAAGAAATATGATTTCCGGGAGTATGATAGGATTTATACCGTTTATACTGAGGAACTGGGGAAAGTTCCTATTTTTGTGAGAAGCGCGCGAAAGATAAAAAGTAAGCTTGCCCCAGGGCTTGAAAATTTTAATGAAGTCCGTCTTAATTTTATAAAAGGAAGGATTTTTAATCATTTGGCCGGTTGGAGCACAACTGTGGCAAACAGCAAGATATTGCGTGAAACAGAAAAAATAGAAGCAACTTATGATTGTTTATATCTTTTGGATAGACTAATAAAAGAAGAAGAGCCGGACAAGAATATTTTTGGATTATTGAAAGAAGTAATAAACGCAATAAATACTCCATTTTTTCTCCCCCTTTCCAAGGGGGAGTTAGAGGGGGTTCTGCAAAAAATAAAAGTATATTTTTTTTGGAGATTGGTTGATTCATTGGGCTACCGACCCCAGCTTGACTCTTGCGCATTTTGTGGTAATCTAATTAAAGAGGAGAGTAGGGAATTGCGGTTCAATATAACAGATAATATAATAATATGTAGGCAATGCGCCGGTGACGGTATGGCTATAGGAGAGCAAACCCTTCAGACATTAAAACAGATTTTCCAATTTTCGCTAAATAGTTTTTTAAACTTGGAATTAGACGAACAGCTTATTTCCATTACAAATAAATCAAAACAAATAAAATTAAGTGAATTATAAATTTATGCAAGATAGAATTTTTAATACCGACGCAGTAGGAAAAGTCGGCGCATCTGTTACTCTTTCCGGCTGGGTTCATGCCCGCCGTGATATGGGAAAAATTATTTTTATAGACCTTCGCGATAAAACCGGTTTAATGCAGGTTGTTTTTGCCGATCCAAAGCTTGTTAAGCAGGCTGATGAGCTTCGTCCCGAGTTTGTTGTAAAAATTGTAGGTATGGTAAAAAGTAGAGGGGAAAAATATTTTAATAAAAAGCTTGCTACCGGCGAAGTGGAAATAGAAGCCACGGAATTAGAGATTTTGAACGAAGCCAAAACTCCGCCATTCGAAATTGATAAAGACACAACCCCTGTAAACGAAGAAACTCGTCTGAAATATAGATATTTGGATTTGCGAAGCGAAAGAATGCACAAAAATATGGAACTTCGCCATAGAGTAATAAATTTTTTAAGAAATTATTTGGATAAAGAAGGATTTTGTGAAATAGAAACACCAAGTCTCACAAAAGGAACGCCGGAAGGCGCGCGTGAATTTATCGTTCCGTCACGTCTTCATCCGGAAAATTTTTATGTTCTTCCGCAGTCGCCTCAACAATTTAAACAACTCTTGATGGTTGCCGGTATGGAAAGATATTATCAAATAGCAAGGTGCTTTCGTGATGAAGACCAGCGTGGCGATCGCCAGCCGGAATTTACTCAGTTGGATATGGAGATGTCTTTTATAGAGCAAGAAGACATTTTATCATTGATAGAAACAATGACAATAAAAATGATACAAGAATTGTTTCCGGAAAAAAAGATATCCAGCAACCCTTTCCCGCGTCTTACCTATGCGGAAGCAATGCAAAAATACAATAGCGACAAACCGGACTTGCGCCAAGACAAAAACGATAAAGACGAACTGGCTTTTTGCTGGGTAGTTGATTTTCCGATGTTTGAAATGGGCGAATCGGACGGAAAGATGGGAGCGATGCACCATCCATTCACTTCACCAAAAGAAGAAGATGCCGAGCTATTGGATGCCAGTCCGCTCAAAGTCCGCGCCAATGCTTATGATTTGGTATTAAACGGATATGAAGTTGGTGGCGGAAGTATCAGAATCCATAAGCGTGATTTGCAAAATAAAATTTTTGAAATTTTGGGACTTTCCAAAGAAGAGATTGAAGCGAAGTTTAGTCACATGCTAGAAGCTTTTGAATATGGTGCGCCTCCTCATGGCGGAATTGCTTGGGGACTTGATAGGTTTATTATGTTAATGGCAGGCGAACCGAACATTCGCGAAGTAATGGCCTTTCCAAAGACAGGAGACGCTAGGGACCCTTTGATGGGAGCACCATCGCCACTTCCGGAAAAATCTTTGCGCGAAGTGCATATAAAAACAGTAGAATAATATCGAGGCGGCCGTTAGGCCGCCTTTTGTTTATCATTGATTTTTTGAGAAAACTATGATAGTGTCAAATAAGAAGAGAGTAGATGAAAATATTCGCAGGCGGTTTATTCGGTAAAATTGGAACATTGTTATTGAGCTTACTAGCTTTTATCTGGACAATGCCTAATACGCTGATTGGATTATTTGTTGGGATTGTTTTAACTTTTGCCTGGCCAAAATGGAAGTATGGGATGCTTATTTTTTCTTCCGGAAAAGGGATAAGCAATACTGTCCGGAAATTTGGCACCCATGCCATAACATACGGATATGCGGTTATTTTTTGGGAGCCACAATTCGCAGAAGATAGACGCTATTTAGCACATGAAGCGCACCATGTAAAACAATACAAAATGTTGGGCCCATTGTTCCTTCCAGTTTACGCATTTTTTTTGATATTGTCCAAAGGAAGCCAGGGTCCGTGCCATTTATTAGAAAAAACAGCATACAAAAAAATGGAGGAGCACAATTTGATAAAATCGGCGGAAGATGATATAAATTAAGCAAGGAGGGCAAGATGGAAAAGTCAAAGTTTGACGATTGGTACGAACATTCTCGGTATAAGAAGGCTGAGGATCCTTTTGAAAAAAATGCAGGCAGATATTTGAAGCTCGTGCTTCTTATCATTCTTCTTCTTGGAGCAACTTTTGCAATGCTTTATGGATTAAGTGTCGCATTTGGTCATTAATACATTTTGGGAGTCACCTCGACTCCTTTTTTTAATTTCGTTTTTCAGCGGAGTTGAAAAAATAGTCATTTTGTGGTATATTAAGCTTATGAAAAAAATATTAGCTTGGGTAAAAATCGTATTTTCAATTATAATAGGCGCTATTTTGGGAGCCGGGATTTTTAGTTTTGTTGTTGCAAAGACATTATATTTTCCAAATATTAAAAATGTTGCTGCTGATGGGGCAACAGGATTATTTTTTAGTGCCTATCAATATAATCCATGGCTTTGGAATAAAGAGAAAATAACAATTATAAATATTGAAGACCGCAAAAATGATGCGCCATATGTTCAATACAAATTAAAAGGCGATGTAGGTAGTATCCGCCTTATTCATAGCGGAGAAGATTTTGCTCTAATTGCTTATAGTGATCCAAATTTTTCTTCTATGGAAAGCGGATATATCGTTCACCGTTCGCCAAAATCAGAAAGTGAAAACACAATAGATGAAATACATATTGGTGGAAACATTATTGCCGTTGCACCTGATGAAAGCGGATATTTTTATCAATCGCAAGGAAAAATATTTAAAAGAAGTTGGGACGGCGAAACGCTTTTAGAAGTAGATCTTGGTATGGAGCTTGAGCCTATTGTTCATTTTCAGCTAATAGGAATGTGGACAGGGATGGAAAACAATCCTGTATTATTTTTTAGCAATAACACAAAAATGGCTTTTTATGGGACACCATTGAGAGAACGAGATGGGTTTTTATTTATCTGGGATTTGGAAAAAAATAAGATTGAAAAGATTTCTACTCAAGAAAAGTTTCCTGGCTATGGGAATGGCATAAGCGTTAAAGATGATAAATTATATTTAGAAAGAGATAGCGTAGTGTCTAAAAAAGTTTTAGTCGCGGAATAAATTATGGTCAAAAAACTATACACTAAAATTAAATTATTTTACGAAAAATACGAACGTCTGCTTTTGCCTGGGACTTTAGTTTTTGGTGTGATTGTTGATTTTATCACCTTCAAAAGTATTCAGATAAACTATGCTTTTATAATTTTAGGTTTGCATATTCTGTTTGTCGGCGCAATAATCGCTTTTCTAAACTTTTACGATGCCGGACTTATAAGCAACAAAAATCGCGTGCTAAAATATTTTCGTCTTCTTTGTCCTTTGGGAATCCAGTTTTCATTTGGTGCGCTTCTTTCGGCTTGTTTTATTTTTTATTTTTTTAGCGGTTCGCTTTATGTTAGCTGGCCGTTTATTTTATTGATTGTTATTTTGATGATTAGCAACGAAGTATCCCGCGAATATTATTTACGCGCGCGAGTGCAGATAAGTATTTATTTTTTTCTATTGTTTTCTGTTTTTGCTATTATCCTGCCTTTTGTTTTAGAAAAATTGGGAGCATGGATTTTTCTCTCAGCCGGCGCGCTTTCACTCCTTGTTATTTTTTTATACATTACTTTTTTATCCCGTTATATAAAGTCAGAGAAAATCACAATAAAGCGTTTTGCGGTGCCGGTCATAATTATTTTTATTTTTATCAATGCTTTATATTTTTTTAATGTTATCCCGCCTATGCCGCTTTCATTAAAAGATTCTGTTATTGGACACTCAATAAGTAGGTCAGATGGCGAATATACTATAGCGATAGAACCAGAATCATTTTTAGAAAGTATTTTGCCGGGACAAACTATTCATAAAGTTTCTGGAGAGGCGGTCGTGGTTTATACCGCAATATTTGCGCCGGGTAATCTGGCGACAGATATTGTCCATCATTGGCAATATAAAGAAAATGGCAAATGGGTATCAATGGGCAGGTTTTCGTATAGTATTGCCGGTGGAAGAGCCGAGGGGTATCGCGGTTATTCTATAAAAAATGACGTGCCAGTTGGTAAATGGCGGGTGGACGTGGAAACAGCGCGCGGACAGGTGCTGGGACGCGTTCAGTTTGATGTTGTGGAGGCCAATTTTGCGCCCCTGCTGGTTGAAATAGTAGAATGATACTATCTCACATAACTTACGATTTAGAGTGGCTAATAGGTCGTTTTTAATTTTTGGAGGAGGTTTTTACTATTTACGGCAATACCATTATATGGTAGAGTATTGATGTTCATTGAAGCAAGGAGAAAGGGGAGTAAAAATGAAAAAGGTCATTGGAGTTCTTATGCTTTTGTCTTTTTTCGGAGCCGCGACGTTCGGATTTTTGACTTCTGGTGGAGATATTGATGCGCCCTATCAATATCTGCCTTTTGTCCCCAATTTTTTTGTGCGAATGCCTTGCATTATTATTTTAATCACGGCGCTTACAGGAGGTTTGGTAGGATTTGTAGTGTTAGCTTTTCATTTAATCACGTCAGAAGAAAGCAAAAAGACAGAAGGCCACTCAACGGAAGAAAAGGACTAGCCGTCCTAGTTATTGTCGCCAACTACAGTTGGCGATTTTTTTATTTTCACTCTGCCATTTCAAGTTCTTTTTTCGTTTTAAGCGAAGTGAAGAGTTTTGGCGCCAAAGGTGTCAACTTGACTTTTGTCTAAAAATATGTAAGAATATGAAAAAAGGAGATGCAAATGACGATTGTCGTTAGGCCATTTAACAAGTGGAATAAAAAAATACAAAGACGACTTTTAAACGCTACTTTTGATGACGGCTTTATGAGGAGAAAAGTACGTATAAATCCCGCTGTACGAACATTTGTTGCTTTTAATAAGCATCAAATTATGGGCTGGGCGTTGGTCTTTCGGCTAGGTCACAAAAAATGGTTTAATGTTTTTGTAAACGAAAGATACAAAAGGCAGGGCGTTGCTTCTCGTTTAATTTGTCAGGCAATAAAAAGAGAGAATAAACTTGATTTGGTTATTTGGGATGATATAACGAAAAATTTTTATACACAAATCAAGAAGCAATATCCTAATCATATTGTTCTTCGCGACTGGGAAAAGTGGTGCGAAAAAATAGCAAAGTATATTGTGGGGGAATATGCAAAGCAGACTTCTTATGTAGATATAATGCTTTATTTGTTGAAGCGCGAGATTTTTTCTCGCGTTTTTTAATTTTTATAAAATGTAATTCCTACCAAATTGGGGGATGGGTTATGCGGTGGAGGTGTGTTATAATAAAAAAATAAAATTAATTTTGATGGACATACATATGTATGTCCCTTGCTTCTATCTTTCCCCTTCGGAGAAGAGGGAGTGAGGAAACAGAAGAATATTTTAAAAAACATTTACTGGAAATAAAATAATTAATATGGATTAAATTTTTTCATATCGTGAGATGTGTGAAAAAGAAAATGTGCAGACCTTACAAAGATGTATATTTACAAAGGCGTGCTTTGCAGACGGGGACATTGTAAATCTCGATGAACATAACATATGTATGTTCATTTTATTTTGGATTGATGTGAGATTGCCACGCCGCGCGTACACGCACGCCCTACCACCCGGCAGGCAGGCTCGCAATGACGGAGAAAAAATGATATTATAAAAATATAATTAATTTTTTTAATATGGCGACATCAACAAAATCGGGGAGTGGGCTTGTGCGGATAATGATTATTTTAATTTTTTGTATATTGGTTGGATTTTTTATTTATGAGGGAGTGTCTCTTATATATTCCGGCGTGCAAGGGAAGTGGGAAGTTATTTTAGAATTCCAAGGCCTGAAGCTTTATATTACCAGTATCATCCCCGGGCTTTCTGTGGTATTTTTCGGTGTGGCAGTAATTATTTGGGGTCTTCCAAAAGCTATAAAAAATCTCTAACCCCCTTTAGCCCCCTTACACTAAAGGAGAGAATGGGTACGGAGCTCTACTGCATGAATGAATTAAAAAAACTCTCGGGTGAGAGTTTTTGCTTTTATAGCAACTTTTGAAATCGTTTTTTGTCGTCAACTGGTCCAATAATTGTGAGCACCGCTTTTCTACTAAATATCATATCTGCGGCGCGTTTCACATCTTCAAGAGTAACTGCCTGGATTTTATCCAAAACCTGTCGGGGAGTTTCTATCTTTCTATAAAACAGTTCCTGATTTCCGAAGAATTCTGCTACAGATGGAGAATCTTCAAGACCAAGAGCAAATCGCCCCTCGAGCATATTTTTTCCTTTTTTTAATTCTTTTTTGGTAATTCCTTTTTGAAGAACTTTTTCAAATTCTCGCAAAATGCTTTTTACGGCTTGTTCAATTTTGTCCGGTGATACTCCGGCATAGGTAGCAAAAAATCCTGCGTCTACTGCTCTGTCATTATGGATGCCAACGGTATAACAAAGTCCTTGTTGTCCTCGGATTCTTAGAAAGAGGCGAGAACTCATACTGCCACCCAATACAATGGACAGAATACGGCTTGCAGACGATAGCTCATGTTTTGCATGCATTGAAGGAAAACCGAGGATAAGATGGGCTTGTTGCGTATCTTGTGTGCGGATTGAAACAGTCCCTGGTTTGGCGCACAGCTTTTTGTCAAAACATTTCCATTCATACGCTCTTTTTTTCGGTTTGCTTGCAAAGTATTTTTCTAGAAGCAGTCGTGTGTTGTGCGGACTTGATATTTTTCCGGCAATACTTATTACAATATTTCCATTGGCATAAAACCGAGCATGATATTCTACGAAATTTTTTTTCGTAAAGCGTTCGATATTTGCCACCGGTCCCAAAATTGCTCTACCCAACGGCTGATTGCCAAAAAAAATTTCTTGCCAGTCTGTCCAAATTTGTGATCCGGGATTATCCAGTTTTCTTTTGATTTCTTGGATGATGACACTGCGTTCTTTATTAATCTCTGCTAGATCAAAGGGCGCATTGATAATCATATCAGAAAGAATATCAATAGCTTTTTCTACTTGTGAGCCGGCACATTGGATATGGTACGCTACTTCTTGGCGAGATGTGCCCCCATTGATTTCTGCGCCAATATTGTCAACGGCTTTTGCCACTGCTTCTGCACTGTTGTATTTCTTGCCACCCTTAAAGAACATATGCTCCTGAAAGTGCGCAAGCCCGTTTGTTTTTTCGTCCTCGCAACGTGAGCCGGCTTTTGCAAAAACTATAGCAGTAACAGCTTCTGTGGCTTCCATCGGAGTAAGAACTACTCGTATACCATTAGATAAGGTAGATTTTTCCGGAATCATTTTGCCTCTCCTTTTTTCCAATGGTCTTTGTTTACATTAGTATATTTTTTTAAAATCGTCAATTATTAAATATAAATAGAGGTATTTTGACCAAAGCTACATATTATTATACAATATAAATATAAGATTAAATTAAAATAAGCTTGGAGGGCAAGCTGTAAATTTTTCTTTACAGCCCATAGCTTGAGGCTTAATATTTTTATGTCAATCCCAAAAAGTATACTTAATTATTTGAAAAAAAATGATATTGAAGTACGAGTCGAGGGTCATAAAAAAGTTTTTACCGCCTATGATTTGGCAAAAACAATGGATGAAAAATTGAACAAAATCGGTAAGTCACTTCTCGTAAAAGTAGATGGTAAGCCATATTTGGTTTTGGTTCCCGGTCATTATCACTTGGATCTTGGAAAAATCAAAAAAGAACTAAAAGCGAAAAAAGTTGAGCTGGCTAATGAAAAAAGCGTTAGAAAATTATTAAATACAAAGCTTGGTGCACTTCACCCTTTTACCGGTATACACAAGGTAGAGCTTTTGCTTGATAAGGCACTTCTAAAATCTAAAGAGGTGATTATAAATGCCGGAAGTTTTACAGAAAGTTTGAGGATGAAGACAAAAGATTTGCATAAACTGGAAGACGCAAAAGTTGGAGAATTTGGTAAGATGGCGGTTCAAGCAGGAAAAAAAGCTGTAAAATCTGCACCAAAAAAAGTAAAAAAAGTGGTTAAGACAGTAAAGAAAGCCGGTGGAAAAATAAAAAAAGCTGTAAAAAGAGCATCATCCTCCAAGGCCGGAAAAATGGCAAAGAAAACCGTTAAAAAAGCTTATAAAAAAGCTCTTGGGACAAAAGCTGGAAAAAAAACTGCAAAAAAAATAAAGAAAGCGGTTAAGAAAGTCAAAAAGACCGCAAAGAAAATTGCAAAAAAATCCCCGGTCAAAGTAAATATCAGCAAAGTTCCAGCAATCAAGAGGAGAAAGAGATAATTGTTGACTTTTAGCTATGTATAATATAAAGCTGGAGCTGTTTGAGGGTCCTTTGGATCTTTTATTACAGCTTATAGAAAAGGAGGACTTGGATATAAACCAGATTTCGCTTGCCAAAATAGCAGACGAATATATTGATTATGTTGAACATCAAGAAAACATACCCGCAGGCGACCTGGCGGATTTTTTATTAATTGCGTCAAAGCTTTTGTATATAAAATCAAAATCCTTGTTGCCGTATCTTGTTTGGGATGAGGCAGAAGAAGATGCCACTTCTTTGGAAGATCAGCTAAAGCTTTATAAAGAATTTGTAGAAGCATCACAAAAAATAGATTCTTTGTTAAAATATGGAAATTATTTATTTTCCCGAGAGAGAGTCGTTATGCCAACCGGTTTTTATCCTCCAAAAAAATTAAAGGCTTTGGAACTGCGAACAATTTTTATGCAAATTTTGAACAGGATTGAGCCGATGATACAAAAAGGCAAAGAAATAAAACAGCGGGTTGTATCCATAAAGCAGAAAATAGACGACTTGAAAATAATGATAGGCAAAAAAGCTAAACTTGGTTTTAAGGAGTTCGTCGGAAAGGCGAAAAATAAAACAGAAGTTATCGTGAGTTTTTTGGCTTTATTGGAATTAATAAAACAAAAGATTATTAATGTGTCGCAGGAGGAATTGTTTAAAGATATTACAATAAATAAAAACTTATGAATATTAAATCAAAAATAGAAAGTTTATTGTTTGTTTCCGGAGCTCCTTTTGCGATTCATAAAATCGTAAAACTTTTGGATGCAAAAAAAGAAGATGTGGAAAAAGCAATTTTAGAATTGCAAAAAGAATATAAAGACGAAGGTCGCGGAATACAGATTGCCGTGACAACCGATAAATATCAAATGATTACCAGTCCGGATAATTCTAAACTGGTTGAAGAATTTTTGAATCAAGAAGTTATTAGTGATTTGACCAGACCTCAGCTTGAAGCGCTGACAATTATTGCTTATCGTGGGCCTATTTCCAAAACCGAGCTGGAGCAAATAAGAGGAGTCAATTGTAGTTTAATTTTGAGAAATCTTATGATAAGGGGATTGATAGAGATGGAAACAGATATTGGATTGGAAAAATATATTATTACTCACGAATTTTTAAAATTTTTAGGAGTTACCAGCGTAAACGATTTGCCGAATTATGAAAAATTGAATAAAGATAAAAATCTGGAAGAATTATTGGAAAGAACGGAAGAAAAAAATAATTAAATTTGGAAACCGAAATTAGAGTATGGAGTCTATCATAATTACAATCACCAGCCTACTATTATTATATAGCTCTTCTGGCGCTAATTTTAATCCTGAGAATATTATTATAAAGGTAAGCGCGAGTGAGACTTACAAGTTTCCGTATCATCTTGCTCTAGCAAAGCCGATGAGCTTTCCGTATAGACTGCGCGGAGTGCCCAACTTTGACGCAAATGATATTACAGCTGGCGGAGCTATTGTTGCCGATGAAGAAACTGGCAGGATTTTGTTTGAAAAAGATTCGTATGACAAAAAATCAATTGCTAGTTTGACTAAATTGATGACAGCTCTTGTCTGGTGGGAAGTTGACGGTGATTTGGAAAAAATAATAGAAATAAAAAGTGAGGATTATAGAGAAGGGGGAATAGCTTATTTTATTTCTGGAGAAAAAGTTCGGGTAAGAGACCTTCTCAATGCCGGACTTATCGCATCTTCCAACTCTGCCATGGCGGCGCTTGTAAGGAGTACGGGAATAACAGAAGAAGATTTTGTTTCGTTGATGAATGAGAAAGCAGAGTCATTGGGCATGTATAATACTCGTTTCAAAGAACCAACCGGACTTGATTATAAAAATATTTCTGTTGCATCCGACTTGTTTATTTTGGCGCGGGAAGTTTTTAAAAATCCTATTCTAGCTTCTATAACTCAAAAAGCATCATATTCTTTTACGCCGATTGGAAAGGGCGCTACAAGAAATATCCAAAGTACGGATTGGCTTTTATCAGAAAAAAATTCCACTTTTCAGGTAGTGGGCGGAAAAACCGGATATATTGAAGAGAGTAATTATAATTTTATATTAAAAGCGAGAAGCAATGAGGGAAAAAACGTTATCATTGTTTTATTAGGAAGCTCAGATAAGGGCACGCGGTTTGAAGAGGCAAAAAAATTGGTGAATTGGGTATTTAATAATTATGTCTGGAAAATATGATATTTCGTATCTAATATCTTGTATTTGGTATAAATGCGCAAAAATAGCGTATTTTTTGATATAATTTTTTTTGCTTATTTTAGGTAAGAATTAGCAAAAAAACTTGACAGAAAGGTAAAAATGTGCTATATCGCTTTTTAGTACGTTCCAAATTGCCTTGAAAGCTTATCAAACGCGCGTTTGGACAATGATATCTCAAATGCGTTTTTGTTTGCTAAGGGGAGAGTTCACACATGTCTTACCTCGACTTTACAAAAACAAAGTCGGGGCTTTTTTGATTTTTAGGCGATTTTAAGATAAGATGGATATATGTATAACAATGAGCTGACAACAATTCTTGTGGCAGCGGCGCCGATATCAGAACTTCGCGGAGCGATTCCGTTGGCTTTAGAAGTTTTTCATTTTAGTATTTTGAAAACATTGATATTGGCTTGGATTGGCAATTTTTTGCCGGTTCCTTTTATCCTTTATCTTTTGGGGCCGATAGAAAAGTTTCTTCGTCGATATAAAATATTTGATAGATTTTTTGATTGGCTTTTTCATCGCACCAAGCATAGATTTGAAGGAAAATATTTGAAATGGGGAGAGTTGGCGTTGGTGCTTTTTGTTGCCATTCCGCTTCCTGTAACCGGCGCATGGACCGGTTCTGTGGCGGCATATCTTTTTGGTATTCCAAAAAAACGGGCAATATTTTTTGTTTTCTTGGGGATTTTGATTGCATCTTTGGTTGTTACTGCTTTGGACTTGGGGATTGTAAATGGAATAAAATTATTTTAGAATGAAAAAACTTTATTTTTTATTGATTTTATTTATTCTTTTTGGTGCCAGCTGTAAGAGAGATGTGGCAATAGTTTTGGATTCTCCAGAAATTATACCTACTTTAGAAAAAACAGCAGAAACATTGAATTGGTCGGGAAGCGTTATGTCAAAAAATCCGTCTTCAGAGAATAATTATGGCAAGTCTTATCTTTTGAACGGTCCATCAAGAGAAAGTAAAGATCATCTATCGGTAGATTTTTCTTCTTTGGAAATATTGGAATATGGAACTAATGAATCTGCTAAATACAGTTTTTATAAAAACGAATGTTTTAAAGGAAAGGGGATACCGATTAAGATTGGTGGCGATAGCGTATGTTGTCTAAATAATATACAAGATGGATGGAGCTCTACTGTAATGCTGAGTGGGCATTACATTTTACGAGCTGTTGATTATTTTCATACAGATTGTTACGCAAAAAAATATTTGGAAGAATTTTTTAAAAATTATATAGATTAGAAAACAGCTTCTTGACAAAGCTGTTTTTATTTGGTGAGATGTTAGTAGTACATTGAAATGGAGAAAAAGATGAATGCATTCTGGCGTTATCTGGAGAAAGAAAAAATCGGTTGGAAAAAGATTTTACTTTTTTTGTTTTTTTGGTTTTTTGTAATCCAGACGTTTATGTTTGTTTTCATCAATAGAGTTGTTGGATTTGACGTAAAGGTTGTAGGAATAAAAGTCATTTTTGTCATAATCTGCTCAGCATTGATAGAAGAAGCGTCTTTTCGGGTAATGCCATTTTATCTGTCGTATGAGCTTTTCAAAAAGCTAAAAAGTTATAAATGGGCAACCTTAATTAGTCTCTTTTTTATATCCGGTTTTGCTTTTGGATTTGTTCATAAGGTTTGGCTGGGTGCTTGTATCAAGGCTATTGTTGGTATTTTTTATGGAATTGTCTATCTAAAGTTGGAAGGAATTAAGGGAAAGATGGTAAAACCATTCATTATTCTCTCGCTCTTCCATATTATTCATAATATTTTTGTTGTTTCGTTATTTAATAGTCATTTCTCAATTATTTACGGACAAAAAATAATCCCTGTTTTATAACAGGGATTTTATTTTTTCTAGTGATTTATTTAGTTCTTCAATTTCTTTTGGTTTGAATTTTTGCAGAACATACGATTCTGGCGGAGTTTTTTCCGGTCTGCCAATACCAATACGGACGCGGTTAAAATCTTTAGTATTCAAAACATCCATAATTGATTGCACGCCATTGTGTCCTGCGCTTCCGCGGGCGAATGCTTCGCGAGTTTCTCCAAGCGCGATATCCATATCATCATGAAAAACAATAATATTTTCCGGTTTTATTTTATAAAATTTTGCAACAGCGAGAACTGCTTCGCCGGAATTGTTCATAAAGGTGATTGGTTTTGCCAGAATTATTTTTTCTTTTCCCAATTTTGTTTCCGCTATTTCTGCCTTCAGTTTTTTATTCAATTTAAAATTAGACGCATCAAGTTTTTCGCGTAAAAAACCAACCGCTAAAAAGCCGGCATTATGGTGTGTTTTATCATATTGTTTTCCAGGATTGCCAAGACCAATGATAAGTTTCATATTTTTTTATTTATTTTTTTGATAGTTTATACTAAATACGAAAATTATACCTTAACATTTTTTACTTCCATTTTTATCGGAACACCAAGAAAGCCAAATTCTTCGCGTATTTTTTTCGATAAGAACTTTAGGTATGAATCATGGAGAGATGTTTTTTCTTTTATAAAAATTGTAAATCTTGGCGGTTGTACCCCAGATTGTTTTATGCCAAAGATATACGGATGATACACGCCCATTGCTTTTAGTGGCTTATGAGCTCGGGCAGTTTCTTTTATAAATTTTTCCAAAATTTTAGTGTCTATTGTTTTTTCTCTATTTTTCTTTACTTCCAATATCATATCATAAATTCGCCCCACTCTTTCTCCAGTTCCGGCTGACGTAAAAATAATTGGCGCCCAAGCCAAAAAGGGAAAGTATTTTTTTATATGAAGCATATATTTGCTATGCCAGTCTTCTTCTTTTATCAAGTCTATTTTGTTTCCGACGATTATAAGTCCTTTGTTTGATTCTTCTATCATGCTCGCTAAATGTTTATCTTGAGTACCAAATGGCTCCGACAGGTCTAGGACTAAAAGAACTATGTCGGACCTTTTTAGCGTAATGATGCTTTTTTTAACACCCATTTTTTCAAATCCGCGTTCAACGCGGGCTTTTTTTCTTATTCCTGCTGTGTCTATCAGGGTAATATTTTCACCTTTATATTCCAGACGAATATCTTGTGGTTCGCGAGTTGTATGCGGAATAGCGCTTACTACTGCAACTTCTTTGCTTAGTAGTTTGTTTAGAAGAGATGATTTGCCTACATTGGGTTTGCCGATAATAGAAACTTTTATTTCTTCCTCTTCTTTTATCGTCGATAAGCGTACTTTTAATTTTTTTAATTTTTTATATATTTCATCCAAAAGGTCTCCAATACCTGAACCATTTTTTGCAGAAACAACAGAAAAGTTTTTTATCGGGAGATTTTGCCATTCTTTGCTGTCCGTTTCAGAGCGTCTTTTTTTGTTGTCTCCTTTGTTAGCAACGACAATAAACGGTTTATCTTGCATCATCAGCTCATTGATGAGCCGGCGGTCATCCGGTAGTATGCCCGCTTCAAGATCCAAAACCAAGAGTATAACCTCCGCTTCACTTTTAGCGCGTTCAATCTGGCGGATAATATTTTTTTCCAGCTCATCTTTTCCTGCAATATCAAGACCGGCAGTATCAATAAGACCAAAAGTTTTTCCGCGCCAAACTGGCCTGCCATAAATAATATCGCGAGTTGTTCCGGGAGTTGCAGACATAATCGCTTTCGATTGTTCTATAATTCGGTTGAATAGTGTTGACTTGCCAACATTGGTGCGCCCTATTATTGCAACAATAGGCAGTTTTTTTATTTTTATGCCAGACATAATATTTTTTTAAAATTAAATTTGTTCCAGACTTTTCGTTCCAGTAATGATTATAAAATCAGGTTTTGTATCATAATCTATTTTTTCTTTTAGCCAATCAGGTATGGTCTGCGCGACATTCGCATCCAGAATACGTTTTATTTCCATTAATGCATCTTTTTTTTCTTCTGGTATATTGATGGCGTAAATAACATTTTTTTCAAAATCTTTTTGTGGAGAATTGCCAATGTCTTTTACTTTATATCCAAAGTCTTCTAAGGTAAGAGCGGTTGAACCGGCAAGTCCGCCAATGCTTGTTCCGTTTAAGATAACTAATAAAATATCCGATGTATTAGCATATGTTCCGGTATATTTTTCGTTACCGTAATCATTAAAAGGGTTGTTAGCGATTTTATGCAAATCAGACCAATTTTCTTTTTTTGGCAAAAGGACATATTGATTATTGTAGTAGTCAGAATATAGCGGACCCCCTGGTCCATTTGCGATAACATTAACTTTTATATTTTCTGTATTAATGTTTAAATCCTTATATGTTTTTGCAAGAGAGAGCGCTTCCCATGCGCTTATGTCGGTTGTGACATGTTCATCTAATGATCTTGATATTTTTTTTATAGTTGATAATGAAAGCAACGTATCTGATGAGAGAATTTTATTTTTTAACTCAAGGATTATTTGTTGTTGTCGTTTGCTTCTGGCAAAATCGTTTCCTTCGCCATTGTTTCCATGGCGTGAGCGAGCATATGTTAGCGCTGTTTCTCCGTCCATATGTTGCATGCCTTGTTTAAAAGTAACAGTTATCGTTCTGCCTTCTCCGTTACCGATTTCTTCTCTTGGAAAAAGCGGGTCGGTAAATGTGCGGGGGGCATCTACATCAATTCCGCCCACGGCATCAATTAGCGATTTAAAACCTTCAAAATCAAAACGGACATAATAATCAATGGGT
>PFCS01000041.1:0-6487 GCA_002772895.1 Parcubacteria group bacterium CG10_big_fil_rev_8_21_14_0_10_36_14
TGGGCGAGCGAACATTCTCATCTTCAAAAAATGAGTTCGTATCTAATTTCTTGGCTCCCCACTCGGGTTGAACAACTTTAAAGTCAGGCAATTTAAGGGCTTTTTTGGGGGTCAAAATCCGTGTCTCACGACGGGGATGGGTCGGCTCGCCCTTCCGTAGCTTTCTTGGGGTTCGTAGCTTTAGCGAAGAATCCAGCGAAGGAGGGGTACGATAAGGCGAAATGAGACAAATGAGACACCGGATAAGGCATTATTTGGGCGTGTCTCATTTTTAGATTTTCGCCATGCCCACAAAAAACTGCGAGTTTAGGCAACTTTGAATTGTTGGTATTAGTACAACATAAGCTCAAATTAGCGTAAAGCGATAGTTACCAACAGCTTGTTTGAGCGAATTTAATATCCTCCCTATTTTCTATTCTATGTGTTATAATAGTATGAATAAAAATAAGTTATTCTATATGCGAAAAATAGAGACAATTATCGTCGGATTGCCGGTTAGAAACGAGGAGAAATCTCTATATAATAATTTAGAATCTATAAGAGATGCTATTCTTATATCTAATGAGTCGGATATAAAATTAATAATATGTATAAATGGTTGCACAGACAGTTCCGAAGTTATCGCCAAAAAATTTAAAAAAAATTATCCTGATGTTGGATGTGAGATTATAAAAAGCGACGAGGGCGTGGTCAATGCCCAAAGAAAAATCGTTAAATCTTACAAAGCAGACACCTATGTTTTTTCGGATTCAGATAGCATTATAGACAAGCATTCAATAAAATTGCTGTTACAAGCTCTGCGCCTTAATCCAAATCTCATCGTAGCATATGCAAAGACTAAGGCACTTTACGACCAAAAAAATAAATCTCTTTTTTATAAAATAGGTCTTTTGTATGATTCTCAAAAACTCTTAACTAAGCGTTATTATTTTCATGGCCGACTTTTTGCTACAACAGAATGGTTTATGCCCGCTGATACAGATGTTTTGAAGCGCGCAGAATATAATAAAAAGAATTTTGTTCTTTTAAAGTATTGTAAAAATGGCACTTTACTTGTTGCGGATGATATTCTTATGTCGAGTTATTTTATGCATAAGTATGGTCTTAAATCCATAAAACAGATAGACAATGCTACTTGCTATTCGTGGTCGGTGGGTTCCTTGGAAGATTGGTTTAATATATATAGGAGACGCAATATTGAGATGGAAAAAATGTATCGCTGGTTCCCGGAATATAATTATTTAAAACCGTATCTCAATCGTCGCACGGATTGGAAAAAATGGTTGGGAGCCAAGCTCGGGGATAAAATTTTCTGGACAATATTTCTTCTCATGCGAGGCGCATTTGCTATCCTTTTTTCATCAGAACTCTTCCTTATAAACTTGTATTTTTACCAACCGCGGAAGCAGTGGCGCGTTACAACAACTACAAAAAAATCTTTTTATGAATAAAGTAATCTTTTTTGATATTGATGGTACCCTTATAGTCGGAGGATCAAACCCCGGTTTCGCGTCTATAGCAAAAGTCATATCCAAATTCAAAAAACAGGGTATTATTTTTGGTATAAACACGAATCGACCATGGGTGGAAACGCGGAATGTATACAAAAAACTCAAATTAAATGGTCCGATAATTCTAGAAAATGGAGCGGTATATAAATTATCATATAAAGATCTGGAGATACTTATTAATCTTAAAGCCAAGGACTTGAATAAAAAGATAATAGAATTTTTAAATAAAACCTTGCCCAATTATTTGCCCGGAATAACTGTTTTAGTAAGCAATAACAAGTCTTCTTTGCGGCAAAAAGGATTATTGGCCTTGATTTCTAAAAATAGAAATTATACTTCAAGCATTTATATGCGAAATCGAGGCAGAGTATCAAAGAATGATCTAAATGTAGTCATGAATCTTTTAAAAGAAAAGTTTCCACAAAGTAAAAAATATATTTTTAAAAAGATCCCTGAAATGGGAAAAATTGTTGCGTCGAATGATTTTTATGATAGAATTAAAACAATGAATTATGTTAGGAACCGCTATTTTTCTCCATGCGAGCTATTTTTTATAAGCGATGAGGAGAGAATCGGATTTGAGAAAAATATATTTTTTTGCGCGGTTAAAAATGCCGCTAAAAAATATAAAGAAAAATGTTTGTTTGTTGCAAATGATGACGGCTTGCGGGGGATAAAAGAATTACTTAAGAGAATAATAAATCAACCATGAGCATAGAAGATCGCCTTACGCGAGGAATAGAAATAAAAGAAACTATACCAAAAGCTGAAATAGCCTTCGCTTTTTTGAAGCCGGATTCTTTGGATGATTTACCGGAAATTGAAAAAATTTTGAATGAGCATGGGCTAGAAATAATTTATCAAGAAAAGGTGCGACTATCCGGACAAACTGTCGACGAAATATACAAAGAATCGAAAGGTGAACACTTTTATGAAGCAATGAAGGGCTATCTTACCAAAAATGACGTTATTGTGCTTTTGGTAGGCGGACCCGGACATGAAGCTCAAAAAACTTTGTTAAGTTTAAAAAAGGATGGAGGCAAGAACGGCATAATCAGAGAAAAATTCCAAAAAATTCCGCCAGTAAGCAGGGAAACTATGGATTTATGGCAAAAAGGTGAGCACCCGCAACAAGATCAAGTTTCCGTAATAATCACTCAAAAAAATGTGATGCATACTGCCGATAGCACAGAAGAGGCATTAAATAGTTTGAAACTTATTCTTGGACCAAAATTCGAAGGTATGAAAAAAAAGGGCAATTTGCCAGCGGAACTCTGGGACTTATTTGATGATGAAAATAAAAAACAAGAATTATAATTGATAAATTATTTATGGGTATTAAAGAAACTTCAATATTTGACGGCCGCGAGATTAATTTAGAATGGTTCGAATCGACAGATTACCCAAAAGGTATTAACATCGCGCAAGTTGTTGGTTTTTGCTTAAATAAAAAAGGAGAGGTTCTAATAGTAAAAAATAAAAGAGGATGGGGTTTTCCTGGCGGGCATCCAGAAATTGGCGAAACTTCTGAAGAAACTCTAAACAGAGAAGTTTTAGAAGAGTCCTGTGTTACTATAAAAAATCCTCGATTTTTAGGGTATATCGATGCCACTGATCCTAAAAATCAGTCAATAGAGGGCAAACATTATATACAGTTAAGATATTTGGCAAAAATACAAAAAGTTTTAGATTTTAAAAAAGAATTTGAAACATCAGAAAGGGCATTTGTTCCAGCAGTTAAACTCCCCGAATATGTAAAATGGCTTTTGACGAGCCCAACTGGTTCGGCGCAGTATAAAACCCTTATTGATAATATAGAAAAAAAATGAATATAGCTATATACCAACCGCGAGTTAGTTATTATGTCGGCGGAGGAGAAATCTTGCCGCTTGATCATGGAATGTTTTTGAAAAAATGCGGACATAAAATAACTATCATTACTACCCGTGCTTCATTTATCAAAGAAAGCGAATATTTCAAAAATTATAAAAAAGCTAACAAAAATATCCGGATAGATTATATAGATCTGCCCCAAAGTTTAGAGTGGCTCTATAAGATTAAGCCTGGGGAGAATTGGAGCCGTTGGAATCGAGAGAGCATTTTTGTGGGGCAGATAGCCTTAAAATATTTTTTAAAGCATAGGTTCGATATAGTAACTGTATATAATGTTGTGGACATGTGTGCTGTACCGCATGAACAGAAGAGTGCTTTGCACCTTTTAGGATATCCTGCAAAAATCAGTGCTCTTTACAAAACTCATTTAGAGTTCCCCGATGTGGTTATAGCCGTTTCAAAATACGTAAAGGATAAGTGGCTTAAGATGTCCAAATTAAAGAAGATATGCGTGGCGGAGAACGGCATAAAGAGTGACCAATTTATTCCTATAGATGGTATAAACAAAAAATATAACATTCTATTCATTGGTCGACTAATTAAAATTAAGGGAATAGATTTTTTAATAAAAGCGGTCAATATTTTAAAAAAAGAAAATATTAATCTTAATGTTGCCATAGCGAGTGATGGTCCTGAAAAAAATCACTTAAAATTGCTTACAAAGAAAATTGGCTTAGGTGGTTCTATCCATTTTCTGGGTCATATTAAAAGTAATGAATTGGTTGGTTTGTATAATTCTTCAAAAATGACAGTTCTTCCATCTTATGATAGAGAAGGATTGTTAATAACTATGCTTGAATCTTCTTCTTGCGGCACCCTCGTGATTACGACTACTGCCTGCAGTATGAAAGAATTTATAAGGAACGAGAAAAACGGTATTTTAGTGAGGCCTAAAAACGCATCTGATTTGGCTAAGGCGATTAAGCTTGTTTATTATGATAAAAATTTGAGAGAGCGACTTTCAAAAAATGCCAGAGAAGAAATAATTAAAAATTGGGATTGGAAAGTAAAGATTAAAAAAGTTGAGATAATTTATGAAAAATTATTATATAATCATTAAGTCATTAGACTCGGCAGTAAAAGTTTCATCGTCCTATGCGAACTGGATTGAAGAATTGAAAAATTCGGAATTTTTAAAAAGATATATACCGTGTTACGAAATATTGGATAAATATAAAAAATATGGCAGTGAGCTTGTTTTGAAACATGGCAAGCCAAAATTTACATTAAAATTTCCAAATGCAACCTATTCAAATTTAAAATATGACGAAAAGGACGCAGTTTCTATTGTAGAGTTGTTGCTTGAACGTTTACGTCAGGAAAACGGATATTATTGTATGCACTCTTCCAGTGTTACGATAAGGAATAGTGGCGTCATAATTTGGGGCTGGGCAAGCGGTCTCGGGAAAACACGTCTTATTTTAAATTTAGTCAAAGATTTTGGAGCGAAATTTTTTTCCGATGAAAAGACATTGATAGATTTAAAAAATAATTTAATGATGGGAGGGGTTCGGCAGGCTGATTTTTCAAAAAATTATTTTAAGAATGTCCACAAAAGTAAAAAGATGTTAGATTCTACCACAAATTGCAAACCAACAGAGCTTGCCTTTTTAGTATATCCGCAAGTTTCAGAATCAAAAGAAATTTTTATTGAAAAATGGAGCGCGGAAAAATTGGATTGGCATTTGTATGAGGAACTTTCTCGCAAAATTCGTGCCACTTCACGTCGACTTTTTAATAATGAATTACCCGTTTCACCCCTCGATACTCCAGTGCTTT
This sequence comes from Parcubacteria group bacterium CG10_big_fil_rev_8_21_14_0_10_36_14, assembly GCA_002772895.1. Taxonomy (NCBI): domain Bacteria; species Parcubacteria group bacterium CG10_big_fil_rev_8_21_14_0_10_36_14. The sequence goes on from PFCS01000041.1 coordinate 5,184, forward strand.
CAAAAAAGAGATCCGTAGCCATTAAGAGTTTTGTTCAACATATGCCCTGTTATTATATCTGTGGTACGGAAAAACAGATTTCGGGAAAAATAATAGAACTGGTTGGTAAGAAAACATAATTTATGTTGATAAATAATAATCAAAAAAGTAAAACAATTAAAGCTGGTGGCATTGTTATTAAAAAGGAAGGTGAGCAAAAACTTGTTTTGCTGGTTTACAGAAAAAAAGAAAATGACTGGTCTTTTCCAAAAGGCCATGTTGAGCCGGGAGAAGAAATAAAAGATACAGTGATGAGAGAAATGAAGGAAGAAACGGGATTAAAAGTTAATTTTGTAAAAGAGTTAGTGCCAAATAAATATAAAAATACTAAAACAGGAGATGAAACAATAACTCATATGTTTTTATTAAAACCAGTATCAGGGGAAATAAAACCCGAGCACGAAGGTGATAAAGTTGAGTGGGTAGCTTTAAATGATGTTAGGGAAAGATTAAGTTATGATAATTTAAAAGAATATTTTGATGGAATTAGAGGAGAATTATAATTATGATAGAAGTAGAAGAAAAATTTGAGCTTACAGAGGGGGCCTTAGAGCAGATTAAAAAGATTTGCCAATTTTTGCGTGAAGAAAAATTGCATAACAAATATTTTGATTACTCCGATAATCGTTTATTTTTATCTGATATTTGGCTTCGTGATCGTAATGGTAAACTAGAATTAAAATATCCGGTTCATAAAAACGGATATTTTAATTATAAAGAATATAATAACCCCGAAGAAATTTTTGAAAAATTAAACATAAATCACGAAAAGAGAAAGGGCTGGCAGGAAACTCTAAAAAACAATGGATTAAACGTAGTCATAGATTATAAGGATGTCAGGCAAAAATATAAATGCGAAGATTTTAATATAGATGTTGATATAACAGATTTTGGCCATAGTTTGTTTGAAATTGAAGTAATGGTAGTTAATGAATCTCGCATTAAAGAAGCGGAAGAACGTATTTTTGATTTTTTAAAAAGATACAATATAGATACACAGCAAACTCCAAATGGTAAAAATGTTGTTTATCTTAAAAAATTTTTGCCGGAATTGTATAAAAAATTAAAAGAAAAAGGGATTGTTAGATAAAAAACTAGAGATGGGATTAGAAGCGAATATTTTAAGTAGAATAACAAACTTATCGAGAAAAATTAGTTTTGGACGGGGATGGGAATGGTTTGTCCTTTTTCCGCCCCATCCCCGTCAAGGAAAATCTCAGATACAAAAAAATACGTAATTCAACGTATTTTTTTAGTTAGCCAAC
>PFCS01000041.1:6517-9772 GCA_002772895.1 Parcubacteria group bacterium CG10_big_fil_rev_8_21_14_0_10_36_14
CATAAATATATATTCGCTAAAGAAAATGTTAGAAGAAATAATAAATTGATAAACTTTCTTTAAATATATAAAAAATGATATAATATAACTAATTAAGAATTAATAAAAAAAATTATATGGCTAAGAAAACAAAAAAAACTAACAAACTAAATAACATTTTAATGATTATAAAACAGAATAAATTATTGTTCACGATTTATTCTATAGCTGTTTTTATAATTTTAATTATAATGGATTATTGGGCAGGTTTTTTTAAGCTCTCTCTAGAATTAACGCCTTTTATTGACAACCATACACAGTATTTGCATCTTTTACCCTTTATAAATTTAAATCCCGTAACGATAAATTTTAATGGCTATACGTCTATATCTAATTTAACATGGGGGGGATTCGTAATTTATTGTCTCTCAATGATTTTGACTAGTTTAATAATCGGTCTGCTATTAACATGGTTTACCATTAAATTGGAAAAGAAATTTAATTCAAAAAAGAAACCTTTTATATTGGTGTTTGTTCCATTTTTTGCCCTTTCTCTATCAGTCGCCGGTTTATCGGCGGATATAAAAAGTCACAACGTAAGCTGGATACCTGAAAAAATAACACAAACTGTTTTTACAGGAACAACCAATGTCTTAAATGCTCAACTTGTTACTAAAGAGGATTTAGAAAATATAAGCTTAGAAGCAACTCCAGGATTAGAAAATTTTTTAATAATTATACCAAGCTCCTTTCAAAAAATAGAAAAAAATCACATTACCGACATCAAGCTTTTAGTTACTGTGCCAGCCAATGCTAAAATAGGTGAGTATGGTGGCACTATTCATATAAAATCAATAGACAAATCAAAAAGAACCTACCCCCAAACACTGAAAGTTAATTTGAGTGTTGAGGAGCCGACGGCGGATTATATACCAAACAATATCACCCTGCCGACGGCGGATAGAATTGCAGAAGATCCAGCTATCGGACAGAACTATATTAAAGATGAGATTATTGTAAAATTTATTGATGGCACAAGTGAAGCTGAAATAAAACAAGCTGTACAAGATATCGGCGGAGTTTTCATTGGTTTTTTAAAAGATTTAGAAATATATCAAATACAGGTTAATGCTATTGATTTCAGCGAACTTGACCAAAAAATAGCTCAACTTGAACAAAATAGTATCGTTGATTTTGCAGGTAGGCAGATAATAACAATTCCTAATTTATAATTAAACTCAAACGTATGAAATTAAAAAATACTTTAAACAATAAAGAAGCAAAAAGGTTAATAATAAATATATTGGTGGTTTTAGTTTTGTTTTATTTAACTTTTTATTTAACAAAAACTTTTTTCTATAATGTTGCATTTTGGCTGACACCTCATACTTTTAACATTATACCGTGCCTCGGTTATTATGAAAGTTTTGGTAAAACTATTTATTGCAATGAGAGTCCAAGTAATTATACTTATATATTATTTTATTCTTTTTATGGCATAATATTATTTTTATATAGTTTAATTGTGGGATCGTTGGCTAAATTAAAACATAAAATATTCGGAAGGACAGTTTTTTATTCAATATTTAGCGGAACCGTAATCGCTTTAGCAATTAAATTTTTACAAATTCTTTTTAAATAAGTTTTTATGAAATATAAAATTACTTTATTAGTACCATTTATATTTATAGTTTTTGTTTCATCTATTACTGCGGCTATTTTATTGCCCAATGATCCTCTTTTTGATTCATGGAACGAGAGTATTCCTGAGGGAAATAATTGGGGGCAGGAATTTATTAGATTAGCATCAGCATGGAGTTTAGAAACCGGTACCTATCCGATTGCGGTAGTAGATGGCGGATTTAATATAGCTCATGAAGATTTAAAAGGTAATATAGATTTTTATAATTCAGACCAACTTGATTTTTTAGAAAATAAAAAACAAGACGACAACGCACACGGTACGCATGTTGCTGGCATAATCGGCGCTAATGGTAATAGTGGTATTGGTATAGCGGGCATAGAATGGAAGCCCAATTTACGACTTTATAACTATACTTTTGCATCGAGTGCTTCAATATTTAATTCAAAACGTAATTCTAATTCTTTGTCTATAGTGAGCATGATTAGATCTGCTATAGACAAAGGGGCTAAGGTAATAAATTTAAGCGCCGGCTATTGTTTAGAAACAAACGAAGAATGTGCTAAAACACCCAATAAGGCTCGAGCAGAGGATTTGGACATTTTTGATCATTTTTTTAAAGCCATTTATAAATTAGCCAAAGAAAGAAATCGCGATATATTATTTATAGTTGCAGCAGGGAATAATAGTGATAAAATCGAAACTGTTTCACCTGCACGAACAACCTTAGAGTTAGAAAGTGTTTTAGCTGTTGCAAATATTAAAATAGACGGCAGTCTATCCTCTTCATCTAATTACAGTGCTACAAACACAGTAGCCGCTCCGGGTACAAATATATATAGTACTCTCCCGAACAACCAATATGGTTATATGTCTGGCACATCAGTTGCCGCGCCGTTTGTTTCAGGTTTGGCGGGTTTAATATGGTCTCGTGCAGAAGAACTGGGAAAAACTTTAACTGCGGCGGAAGTAAAGGATTTAATCGTCCAGGGTGCAAAAAAAGGCGGGAAGTATGCAGAAGGTCCTGATGGAGTAAAAATCCCAATCATCAATGCTTATGAATCATTGAAGTTGTTAGAGCCCGCGTCTTGCGGAGACGGGATAATAAATGGCACAGAACAATGCGACGGCTCAGAGCTTGGCGAAGCAACTTGCAATAGTATAATGGGAGAATCGTTTGTTGGCAGTTTATCTTGCAATTCAAGTTGTAATTATGACACTTCCGGATGTTATGTGCCGGAGCCATCGTCTTCTGTTTCCTGGGGAGCTTTTGGAGGCAATGCGTCGCGCAACGGACAAAGCGAATATATAGGACCGCAAAACAATGCTATAAAATGGCAAAATAGCGAAGTAAGCAATTGGCAAATGCCTTTCTTCGGAATTGTGCCCCTGGTTGGAAAAGATAATACAGTTTATCTTGCAAACCAAAACCAAGGCAAGCTATTTGGGCTAAATGCAACAACCGGCGCCACAGAATGGTCGTTCCCTTCAAATGATAGTTTGGGGACGGCTCTTTCACTGCCCGCCATATCTTCTGACGGAAATATATACATTGGCTCTGATACGGGAAATTTTTATGCTATAAATACAAATGGCACTGAAAAATGGCGCTATACAATAAATCCTTTGCAACA
>PFCS01000042.1:0-31434 GCA_002772895.1 Parcubacteria group bacterium CG10_big_fil_rev_8_21_14_0_10_36_14
TTTACCTTTTCATGAATGCCATCAAAGATGGCAAATTGTACTGCGGTTGTGAGCGTTAGTGCGGACATTTTATCCTCCTTTTTAAAGCTTACCATTTATTGACAAAATGTAAAATATATGTTAATATGATATTATCTCGCGGGTATCGTATAATGGTTATTATCTCAGTTTTCCAAACTGATGACGGGGGTTCGATCCCCCCTACCCGCTCCAAGAAAAAGTCAGGACTCGTTCCTGTTTTTTTCTTGTAACGATATAGAGAGGGTGGGATCGAATGTCGGAGCTATCGTTTGGATAGCAATAGGGCGAGCCAAACAAGCGAGGCGGGCCTGCGAGCGTGGAGGCGGAAGCCGACGCGACTTGTAGACGAACCCCCTACTCGCTCCATCAAAAAACCCGAGTTTATCTCGGATTTTTAAATATTACTTATTCCTGATTCCTGCTATACCACTAATGGCAGTTGTTCCAACTCTACTTCTTTCCCTGTTATTATTTGTTCAATACGGTGCGTGCCGTGAGTCGGAGCCTCAATATATCCGTTCCAAGCCATACGCGCTAAGGCGCCACTATTTACCCAATCAAACAGCCATTCATTTGCATATTGTGGATCAAGCTGGTCAACGCCTCCACCAATCTGTTGAAGCCAAAGCCGATTAAATTCTTCTTGGGAACCAATAACCGGCGCCATAATGATAGGTATGCCGGCTCCAGTATAAAAGGATAGCTCTGATGGCTTAGTCCACAGTATATCGGTAGTTCGTAATAGTTTTGTAAACTCTTTAAAATATTCTGGACGTGTGCGTTCTACTATTATATTAATACCTTTGCCGTGATTTCTTTTTAGACCTAGTTTTTTTATTTCTGTTTCAAAGTATTTTGCCAATCCTTTTCTTGTGCCGGCTACAAGATTAATCTGTATTTGGTTGCGCTTTATTTTTTCTCTCAAACTTTTTATAATTTCTATACCCAAGCGTCTTTGCGCGCCGGCTCCGCCAACGGCAAAAGTGAGTGTCAGTGGTCTTTTAACTCGTCCACAAGTTTTTAATGAATTTCCAAAATGGCTTTTTAATATTTTTTCATATCTTGCTCGGAAGACTCCATTTGGATCCAGGTTGCAAAAGCGATCGAGCATGTCGCGTTTTACAATTTCTGCATTAGATCCGCCAATAAGTTCTTTTGGAATTGGAAATCCGGTAAAATATATATTTTCTTCACGCACACCATAAAGTTTTAAACGTTCTACAACTCTTCCACAAGGCGCGAAATACTTTATTCTGCTTCTTTTTGCGTCTTGGCTTACCCATGCGCGTGAAAAATCCGCATCACAAATAATACAGTATATTTCTCCTGGGTAATTATAAAGTTCTGCGGCAAAAGAAGGAATAAAAAAAGTGGAAACAAAAGGTAGACGTTGCTCGGCTTCCGTTAAATCATCAACAAGCGCTTTGCCGATATTATTTTTTTCAATAAAACGAAAAGTTCCTTTTAGTTGGATGCTTGGTTCGGACAGGTCGCGTCTCGGATAAAAATTTGGGATCTCTTGGATTTTGTCCATTATTCCGAAAGCAATATCTCCAATTATAGGAATTGGTTTTAAGCACGAGACTGCTTCATATAATTTACGTGATTCCTGCCAGCTTTTTTTTTCTTCTTTTGGGATACCTTTATAGCTGTTAGCGATTATATAATCACCCCCTGCGGCAATATCACGTAAGGCGTAAGCGGCGCGCTCATGCCCATAACCCATATTTACAGAGATAATCCAGGCTTTTTTGTATCGTTTGTCTTTCTTTTTAAATTCTGATGCTTTCGTCATATATTTGTTTAAGTTTAGTTATTTATATAATATCATTTTTTTATCTGCTAAGCCAATAGAGAAGGGTATTTGATAAATTATCGTTGATCTGATATAATTAGACTATCTAAATATTATACTATCTAAGTATGTTTAAAGACGAGAAACAGCTTGAAGAATTTATTTTTTTGATATATTCTACAAAGAAGCGGTTATGGGAGAGTTTAAACATGCAGGGTGTGGACGTAAATTCTGCCATACGCTTTGCTTCCTTGCAATTTATAATTGAAAAGGAAAAGCCGACAATGAAAGACTTGGCAAGTTTTTTACATATAAAACCGCCATCAGCAACGATACTCATTAATGGTTTAGTTCGTTTCGGGTTTATTAAGAGGAAGAGTGATACAAAGGATCGTCGCATAACACGCTTAAGAATTACCGAAAAAGGAAAAGATTATTTTGATAAAACACTTAAAAAAATGAGTAATAATGTACGCACTATTTTTACCAAGCTTTCTGAGCAAGAAATAGGCGAACTTATTAAAATATTAAAAAAACTTTACTATGCAACAACAAAATAGTGATTTTTCAGACAAAGGAGGAGACATGGAGGATATAGAACAAAAGAAGTCTTTTTTAAAAAGACCTAAGGTTTTTATTCCTATTTTAGTAATTTTAGCTGGTATTATAGCGGTTAGTATTTATTTTAGCGTTACTAAAAAAACCGAATATAACTATGCCGAAGTTAAAAAAGGAACAATATTGCAGGAAGTTAGTATAACGGGAAGGGTAAAACCAGCTGAAAGTGTTGATTTGGCTTTTGAGCAAGGAGGCAAAATAGGCAGAGTCAATATTAACATCGGGGATAAGGTTTATAAAGGACAAACCCTTGTAACCCTGGATAATTCTTCTATTCTTGCTCAGCTTTCGCAAGCAGAAGCAAATTTATCTGCGGAAAAAGCAAGACTCGATGAACTTAAAAAAGGAACTAGACCTGAAGAAATACAGCTCGCCGATACAACTTTAAATAATGCTAAAACGCAGGCTTATGTTGATTTGCAAAACGACTATGATGCCGCGCTTACAGCAATACAAGAGGCAGTCGTAAAAGGAAAGAATGCCATATTAGATTTAACCGATTTGCAGTTTAAGTATTTTACTGGAAACGAACAAGATGATTTAGAAATATCTGACGCTAAAAGAGAAGCGGTTTTGTCTCTTTTGGGACAATCTAATGCTGGTCGCCTGGGAACGGAATCAATCAGTAAGCTAACCGGTGGAGCGTATGGCTCTGTTCAGATAGCTGTGCAAAATCAAACTCATGAAAATATAGACAAAGCACTTACAGAAACTTTGGATGGATTACAAAAGGTGATGCTTGCCTTAAATGCAGTTCCTATAAAATCGGAATTTTTATCAACGGAAAAAGTTGATCTTTCTACCAATAAAACAACTATTGGCGCAAGCGTTACAACGGTTTCTTCAAAAGAACAGGCAATTGCAACACAAAAAGTAACAAATGCAAACAATATACAATCTGCCGAAGATAACCTCGCGCTTAAAAAAGCTGGCTCTACTCCAGAGCAAATCGCCGCTCAATTCGCAAAAGTAAGTTCAAGCGAAGCAAGCGTTCAGAATATTAAAGCCCAACTAAGTAAAACTATAATTTTTTCTCCTATAGGTGGTGTAGTTACAAAGCAGGATGCCAAGGTGGGAGAGATTGTTTCTACAAATGTAATTCTTGTATCTTTAATTTCTGCGTCTAATTTTGAAATAGAGGCGTATATACCGGAGGTAGATGTATCAAAGGTGACAAAAGGAGATGTTTCCACAATAACCCTTGATGCTTATGGAAAAGAAACAGATTTTATGGCATCTGTCGTTTCTATTGATCCGGCAGAAACGGTTATAGAAGGAGTGGCCACATACAAAACCATTCTACAATTTAATGAAAATGATGACAGGATAAAATCTGGAATGACTGCCAATATTGATATCCAGACCGAAATAAAAGACGATGTACTCAAAGTGCCGGCGCGTGCCGTTTATACAAAAGATGGAAAAAGATATATTGAAGTATTAGATGGTGAGAATAAAAAAGAGGTTGAGATAAAAACCGGGATTAGAGGATCCGAGGGTGATATTGAAGTTTTGGAAGGATTGAAAGAAGGAGAGAAAGTAATATTATAAGTGTTTAGTGCCTAACGGATAGTGTTTGGGGTAAAATAAATTATTGCGATAAAGCGTATATTATTAATTTTACTAAAATACTAATCGCTTTACGCTACGCTCTATTATGGCTTTATTCGAAATAAATAATCTTACAAAAGTATATAATGCTGATAAAGAAGAAGCAAAAACCATTGCCCTTAATGGCATAACTTTTAATATAAAAAAAGGTGAATTTGTATCTATTATGGGTCCTTCTGGTTCTGGGAAATCTACCCTACTTCATATGCTTGGTTTTTTAGATAAACCAACAAAAGGAACATATGATTTTGATGGTAAAAGTATATACGAATATAACGAAGATCAAATTGCCCATTTGCGTAATAAAAAAATGGGTTTTGTTTTTCAAGCATTCAATCTTTTGCCACGTACATCAGTTTTTGAAAATGTAAAACTTCCTTTAATATATTCTAACGTTAAAGAAAAAGAGTGGAATGCACGTGTAAAAAAAGCGATTAAATCAGTTGGCTTGGAACACCGTATGAATCATGAACCCTCAGAACTCTCCGGTGGAGAGAAACAGCGTGTTGCTATTGCCAGAGCGCTAATAAATAAACCGGAAGTTCTTTTTGCCGACGAACCGACAGGAAATCTGGATACAAAATCAGGTCGGCAAATTATGGAACTCTTGCAAGACTTAAATGAAGAGGGACATACCGTTATTTTAATTACGCACGAAACCTATACCGCAGAACATGCAGAACGAATTTTATTTTTACGTGATGGAAAATTAGAGTTTGACAGGCAAGTAAATAATAGAAAACACGCAAGAGAAGATTTTAAAAAATAAAAAATATGAAATTAAAGTACATAGCTAAGATTGCGATAAGCGCATTGCGAACAAATAAATCAAGATCAGCTTTGACTATCTTGGGCATTGTTATCGGCATTACTTCTATTATGATAATTATGTCTTTAGGTAAGGGCGCACAAAATTTGATTATTGGCGAAATACAGGGAATTGGCTCAAAAACAATCGCTATTTTACCGGGTAGAAAACCGGAGGGATTTTCCGACACTTCTATGGTGAGCTCGCTTTTTAGTGATTCATTAAAAGAGCGCGACGTAGATGCTTTAAGCAAGAAAAGCAACGTTCCTCATGCAGCCAAAATAATTCCTATTGTTTTTGGAAATGAAACATTGGGTTATGGAAATGAGATATATAGGTCAACGGTAATTGGCTCCAGTGAAGAGATTACTGAGATTTATGATATTGATGTTGAAGATGGTTCTCTTTTTACCAAAGATGACGTTCTCGCCCGTTCTGACGTTGTTATTATTGGGCATAAAATTAAAGAAGAGCTTTTTGGGCAGTCTGATGCAGTGGGTGAAAAAATAAAGATTAAAGGAAAAAACTTTCGTGTTATTGGTGTTCTTCCGCATAAAGGAGAAGCCTCTTTTATGAATTTTGATGAAACAGCTCTTACGCCTTATACTACTGCCCAGACTTATATATTAGGCATTAAGCATTTTCAACGTTTAGTGGTGGAAGCGGATAGTGAAGAAAATGTAGATATAACGGTTAAAGATATTGAGGCTACTTTACGTGCGATGCACAATATTACAGATTTGGATAAGGATGATTTTTATGTAAATACTCAAGCCGACTTATTGGAAACAATTAGTACGGTAACTAATGTTCTAAAATTCTTTTTAGCGGCAGTGGCGGCAATATCTTTAATAGTGGGAGGCATTGGCATTATGAATATTATGCTTGTTTCTGTTACAGAGCGTACGCGTGAAATCGGACTTCGCAAGGCAATTGGCGCGACAGAAAATAATGTTCTAACCCAATTTTTAATGGAGTCTATTGCGCTCACTTTGACAGGTGGAATAATTGGAATACTTTTGGGAACCGGGTTTTCTTTTCTTTTAGCATATGGGTTAAGTTATGCTCTTGGTTCGCCATGGCTTTTTAGCTTTCCATGGGATGCTGTGCTTTTGGGTGTGGGAGTATCGGGAATAGTTGGTCTTGTATTTGGTATTTATCCGGCTAAAAAAGCTGCCTCTAAAAGTCCGATTGAGGCATTACGTTTTGAATAATTATCAATAAAATAATTTTACTAAAAAACCGTGCGCTCGCACGGTTTTTTAGTAAATGTCAAAAATGATATAATTATTTTTTTGGAGTTTAGGATACGCTTTAGGTAGGCAGTAATAAAAATAACAAATAAAGTAATTATTACAGCGTATGAAAATTTTGCGATAAGAGTGTTTTTATCCAATGGGAATATATATTCAATCAAAGCCTTGATTGCTTCATTCCATGCAAGACCGGCAACTAAACTAAAGGCTGCGATAAGATAGGTCGCAGATGTTTCTCTTATATTTTGTTTAAATTTATTTTTTGTCATATTTATATTATTTTATACAATTATTAAATTGTTGAACTTGCTCATTATATGTATCAGCGAGAACTTTAACAGCGTCATATATGCTATTGTATTCTAAAAGAATAGCATTATATTGGTCAACCTTTTTATTGTATTCTTCTTTTGTCATTTTATTTTTTGACTTTAATATTTTTTGTAGTTCTAAGAGTTGATTCTTTAGATTATTTAGTTCTGCGTCATAGCCGATGACTCTATTTTTCAATGTTTCGTCCGGCATAGAGCAATCGGACAACGGTCTACCGAAATGCTGAACTGCCATCCACGTTTCTTTTCCCTGATATGTAGCTTTTATGACCGCAATTCCAATTTCTGTATAACTTGGATTTAATATATTTGCTTTATGTCCTGGACTAGCCATCCATCCATTTACAAGCGCCTCGTCATTTTGAAAATTTCCTAATGCCAGATTTTCCCCGATGATTATAAATTCGTATCCTTCTTTGTTAACCCAATATCCGGCATCTTCGCCTGTTGGGGAAGTATGCTCAAAATATTGCTGAGCAAACATATCTTTCGCTTTTAATGTGGCTGAGGCGTTTAGTATCACGCTTTGTTTTAATGGAGCTTTCCCATTTTTTTCGCGGTAATAATTTGTCCAATAAAACACCCCGATAGCAGTTAATTGCGATTCGGAGGCATCTTCTTTTTTTATTAGCGGTTCTGAAGTAATTATTTTTTGAACATTGCTTAAACTAATTTCTTTGGTAAAGTCGGGAACCGTAGGGATTTTATTAAATAATACAAAAAGAGTATCTTTAAATAAAAATATAATGCCTATTGAAATCGCCAATAAAAAAATGATTAGAAAAACTTTTCTAAATTTTATTAAAGGGCTATTTATGTATTTTATTTTTGAAATTTTGTTTAGCATATTCGGAGATACTATTATTATATCAGAAAATTCTGTTTGATATGAAAAAACCGCATTAGTGCGGTTTTATATATTTAGTATGAGAGAGTAATGGTTTTCGTGCCAATTTCTGCAAAATTTTGATTTATCCATTTTGCATCATCTGTAAATACGCGAACGCATCCATGGCTTGCGTGTTTACCCACCATCTTAGAAGATCCATGAAAACCATAGCCGTGAATTTCAAATTGAGAAAACCATGGCATTGGCGCGCAAGGATTATTTTTTCTTCCACAACCGATAGGATAAATATGGGAACGTGAATCGTCATCGCCTTTTTTGACAATACGCCAAATACCAACGATCGTTCTACACTTTCTCCATGTATCAGGGCACCTATCCATTCCACCTAGTGCCGGGCCCCAACGTAAAAGCTTTCCATTTGGCAAATATGCCGCCCAAGCTAAAAGTTTTGGATTAAAGATTAGTATCTTTTCTTTCGGCGGATTTATCCAGGGTAAAAAAGGAGAAAAATCAGCAAGCTGTTTATTTTTTTCTTTTGGCAAGGCAATGGGCATACCTTTTTTTAGTGGAATATTTAGACGGTTTAGTTTCATTATAAAAGTGCGGTATTCTTCATTTGGAAATAGTTCTTCCCATGTTTCCGGAACATTCTTTTTTATAATTTTTTTTCTGTGCTTTTCTTGTATTATTTTTTCTTTTATAATAATACAGTCAAATATTCTTTCCTGGCATAACTTATAGCCGATAGTGTCGCAGTAGGGAATTTTTTGATTTTTGGCCATGTCGGCGAATAGGACGGAATTTGAAAGAACGAAAAGGATTGCGAGGATTATTTTGAGCATGTGGTTATTTTTACCTCCGCATGACTCTGGATATATATGGTATCTTTAAGTTAATTTTTTGTCAATTTTGAAAGCTATTATAAGAACTTGCCAAAAATTAAAAAATATGTTAATATACTACATATAATTATACCCTTTGGTGGGCACAAGGGCGTGTAGCTCAGTTGGGTAGAGCCTGCCCGCCGGCAGGCGCAGTCTAATTATTATCATTAAAAATTTGTAGCTTCTGGTGGGCGCAAGGGCGTGTAGCTCAGTTGGTTAGAGCGCAGTCCTGATAAGACTGAGGTCGATGGTTCGAATCCATCCACGCCCACCAGAGGAAGAAAAAAAGCAAATTTTAATATATAACTTAGATTAAGACTGAGGTCGATAGTTCTAATCCGTCCACGCCCACCAGAGAGTATAATAATTATGCCGGGGTAGCTCATCGGTAGAGCGCAGCCCTGAAAAGGCTGGCGTAGGCGGTCCGACTCCGCCCCTCGGCACCATAGAGAGTGTTATTTTTATAGTGCTTTCTATCTTCGGGCTGTAGCGCAGTTGGCTAGCGCACCTCGTTTGGGACGAGGGGGTCGTGAGTTCGAGTCTCACCAGCCCGATTCAAAAAACATCTTCTATAGGTGTTTTTTGATTTTTTTGGTAAATTTAGTATGATGGTAACATATGGATTTGAAAAAAATAGAAAAAATTTTGAAAGACGAACCAAAATATCGCCTGACCCAAGCCATGGATTTTGTATTTAAGAATTTTGGTGAAAGTTGGGGGGCAAGCAATTTGCCCAAAGATATAAAAGAAAAGTTGGAAAAAGAAGCCTCCTTAAAAATAGAAGCAAAAATATTTTGGGCAAATGATAATAAATCATCAAAAGCGGTTATAAACCTTAAGGATGGAAAAAGAATAGAAGCGGTTTTGATGAAGCACAAAGATAGAAACACTGTTTGCGTTTCTTCTCAGGTTGGTTGTCCCATGGCTTGCGCTTTTTGCGCGACAGGAAAAATGGGTTTTGAAAGGAATCTTTTTGCAGAAGAAATTTTAGAGCAAGCGCTTTTTTTTGCCCGTCTTCTAAAAGAAGATGGTGAACGTGTAAGTAATATTGTTTTTATGGGTATGGGAGAGCCGATGCTAAATTTTGAAGAAGTCATGAAGGCCGCAAAATTTTTTAATGAAAAAATGGAAATTGGTGCGCGAAAAATTTCTATCTCAACTTGTGGTATAATCCCGGGAATTAAGAAGCTGGCGGATCTAAAAAGACAATATAATCTTGCTTTATCTCTTCATGCGCCAAGCGACCGTTTGCGTGGAGAACTGATGCCGATAAATAAAAAATATAAAATAGCCGATATTTTGGAAGCGACAAGTGATTATATGAATAAAACAGGGCGCAAAGTTTTAATTGAATATATTTTGTTTAAAGGAATTAATGATTCAATAATTCATGCCGAAGAACTTGCTGATATTTTGAAAAAGAATTTAAAGGGACCTTTTGTAGTTAATTTAATTTTATATAATAAAACCACGGGCGGATTTTTGCCTTCAGAAAAAAATGAAGTTAATTCTTTTAAAAAAGAATTAGGAAGAAATGGAGTAGAAGCAACAGAAAGATACAGATTTGGTAGGGGGATTGAAGGCGCCTGCGGACAATTAAGAAAAAATAATGAAGAGAATGACAACTTTTTCGATTAAAAATAAAAATTTTAATTTATTTTCACAATACTTATTTATAAAACCGCCATATCAGCGGTTTTATAAATAATGGTATAATAGATCTATTCATTAAGAAATATTATTATGAAATATAATTTTTTAATTTTAGGTGGAGCTGGTATGCAAGGCAAAATCGTTGCCAAGGATCTGTTGTTAAATAAACATTCGGTTTTTTTAGCCGATTTATACAAAGAGGGTCTAGATAAGTTTTTAAAAAATAAAAATGTCAGTTTTGAGTTTATAGATCTTCGTAATATTAAAAAAACCATTAAGCTTATAAAAAAAACAAATCCCGAAGTGATTATAAATTGTGCTGAGGGAGATTGGAACATTAATGTTTATAAAGCAGCATTAGCGACAAAAAAACACGTTATTGATTTGGGCTCAGAGATTCCAATGACAGAAGAACAGATAAAAATGGATTCACTTTTTAATAAAGCGGGGCTCACTGCCATTACGGGATGTGGCTCAACTCCCGGCATAAATAATATCATGCTCCACTATGCTCATTTATTATTTGACACTTTAGAAACAGTTGAAGCTGGATTTGCTTGGGACTCTAATATAAAAAAATTTGTTGTGCCTTTTTCCATACAGAGTATCATTGAAGAATTTACTGACCCAGCGCTAATTGTAGAGAATGGAAAATGGATTAAAAAAATTCCTCTTCTAAACATTGAAAAAAGAAAATTTAGAAAGATAGGCGAACAGGAGTGTTTTTTTGTACGTCATCCAGAAACATTTACCTTCTATTATTATAATAAAAAAGACGGAATAAAAAACATAAGGTTTTATGCGGGGTTTCCCAAACACTCATCAGATGTTATCCGTAATTTTATTGAAACTGGTCTAGGTAGTAAAAAAGAAGTTGAGGTAGAAGGAAAGAAAATAAAACCCGTAGATATGTTAAGTCAATCGTTACGTGGATTGGGGTATCCAAAGGGCTATAAAGAATGGGAAAATTTATGGGTTAATATTTGGGGAGAAAAAGATGGTAAAAAAAAGAAAATTATAATGGAATGTATTGTAAATCCTTTGCCTGGATGGGATGATGCAGGATGCAATATTGATACCGGGATGCCGGCATCAATTATAGCGCAGATGATAAAAGACAAAAGAATTATTATGCGAGGAAGCTTTGCTCCTGGTCCAGCAGTTCCGTATAAAGAATTTTTTAGAGAACTGAGAAAAAGAAAAATGATTGTTTATAGAAATGGAAAAATAATAAATTAAGAAACAAAAAATCCCACGTTATGCGGGATTTTTTGTTTAGATTTTTAGTATCTATTTCTTCCTCCGAAATCGCCTCTTGGCTTTCTTTCTGTCATTGGACGAGCTTCGTTAACGGTGATTGCTCTTCCTTCGATTTCTGTTCCGTTCAAGTCGTCAATGGCTTTTTGAGCTTCTTCGTCTGTAGACATTTCTACAAAACCAAAGCCTTTGCTTCTGCCAGAGAATTTGTCGGAAATAACGTTTGCTGATTCTACTTTTCCTGCTTGGCTAAAAAGTTCTTTTAGCTCATCAGCAGTTGCAGAATATGGCAAGTTACCGACATAAAGTTTCTTTCCCATGAAATTTGGTGCGTGTGGATATTACTCACTAAAACGCACTAACTTATTTATAAATGCTTATCCGACCACGCACCGTTTGAGGTGCAAATAAGACACTTATATCTTAGCATACTTTAATTAATTTGTCAAGTTAAATTAGCTCTATCCGAGCACGTAATAGGCTTATATTTTGCTATTTGAGCCTAATATGTTTATAATGAATTAAGTGTATATTTCTTAATATTTAAGTAAAAACATATGGAAATGCCAAAACCAAGCAAAAAAGAGCAAGAAGCTATAAATAGAGCTTCTGCCGAACATCTGAAGCGTATCAACATAGAGCTTCCTGAGGGACAGGAAGAAGATATAAATGATGACATACCAATTGATATAGAATTGCCATCTGATATTTCTAGAGACGCTGCTTCAGAAGAGTATTCAAAAAGAACAGATAGGTTAAATGAAAAGAAGATTAAGGGGTCCAAGTAAGAATTAGAATAAATTAGTAATATTTTAAAACAAAAAACACCTATTATAGTTCTCGCAAAAGCAAGAATTATAATAGGTGTTTTTTGTTTTGTGACTTTCTATATAGTAACAGGAAATCGAATCTGACATTCCGATAAATCGGAATGACGACCTAGAGTATGGTCTTGATTCAAGAATCAAAACGTCATTATACTCCTGAAAGGAGGTGATCCATCCACAGCTTCCGCTACGGATGCCTTGTTACGACTTCATCCCTATTATCACGCCTACCGTGGGCCCTAATTGGGACTTCGGGTATTCGCGACTCTCTTGATGTGACGGGCGGTGAGTACAAGACCTGAGAACGTATTCAACGCAACGAGGCTGATTTGCGTTTACTAGCGATTCCAACTTCATGAGGTCGAGTTTCAGACCTCAATCCGAACTGAGACCGATTTTGATGGGATTGGCTCCGTCTTACGACTTGGCTGCCCATTGTATCGGCCATTGTAGCATGCGTGTGGCCCAGGACGTAAGGGCCATGCTGATTTGACGTCGTCCCCACCTTCCTCCCCGTATCCCGGGGCAGTCTGCTGTGAATATTTAACACAGCACGGGGGTTGCGCTCGTTACCCCAATTAAGGGAACAGCTCACGCCACGAGCTGACGGCAACCATGCAGCACCTGTCTAGCACCTTCGAAAGAGTCCTAATCTCTTAGGATTTGCAGCTAGATGTCAAGCCCTGGTAAGGTTCCTCGCTTATCGTCGAATTAAACCGCATGCTCCACCGCTTGTGCAGGTCCCCGTCTATTCCTTTGAGTTTTAGCCTTGCGGCCGTACTCCCCAGGCGGAGTGCTTAACGCGTTAGCTTTTTTAAACGGCACTCAGAGGGTCGATACTCTGAATACCTAGCACTCAACGTTTACGGCGTGGACTACAGGGGTATCTAATCCCTTTCGCTCCCCACGCTTTCGTCCATGAGCGTCAGAACTGTTCTAGCAAGCTGCCTTCGCCTTTGGTGTTCCTGCCGATATTAACACATTTTACCGCTACACCGGCAGTTCCGCTTGCCTCTCCCAGTCTCTAGTCTGACAGTATTTTTAGCGTATCCCCGGTTGAGCCGTGGTCTTTCACTAAAAACTAATCAAACAGCCTGCGGACGCTTTACGCCCAGTAAATCCGGATAACGCTTGGGGTCCTCGTATTACCGCTGCTGCTGGCACGAGGTTAGCAACCCCTTATTCCTCTGGTACCGTCATTTGTTCGTCCCAGAGAAAAGCAGTTTACACCCCGAAGGGCGTCTTCCTGCACGCGGCGTCGCTCCATCAGCCTTTCGGCCATTGTGGAAGATTCTTGACTGCAGCCTCCCGTAGGAGTCAGGGCAGTGTCTCAGTCCCCATGAGGCGGGCCACGCTCTCACGCCCGCTACCCGTCGTAGTCTTGGTGGGCCATTACCTCACCAACAAACTGATGGGCCATAAGTCCCTCTCATACCGCCGGAGCTTTACTCCGCAACACTTGTGTGAGCGGAGTCCATCGAGTATTAGTCCAAATTTCTCTGGGTTATTCTCGAGTATGAGGTAGGTTACCAATGTGTTACTCTCCCGTCTGCCGGTTCCCCCGAAGGGGTCCCTCGACTTGCATGCCTTAGACACGCCGCCAGCGTTCATCCTGAGCCAGGATCAAACTCTCTTAAAAGTTTTTGTATCCGAAAATACATTTAGTTTATACTCCTACCATTGTCCTCGAAGGATAAGGCAAGAGGTTCAAATTAAATTGAATAGACGACTTCCTGCTACTATACAAAAAGTCATTTTGGTGGATTTAAGATTTCTGATTTATTTTTCAGATTTCTTAATAATCTACTAAATTGTCAAAGTCCTTTATAGCTTAAGCTATAAGCTTTAAGCAATAAGTTTTATTGATTAAAGTTTATAGCTTTTTGGGCGTAAAAAAAACAGAATTCCATATTTGAAATTACTGTTTTCCTGCCAGTTTCCGTCAGTTGACGGACTTGGAAAGCAATCAGTTGTAAGTCTATGTTTTAATGAAAGTTTTGTAGGTTAATTTAACTTATCTATATCTTACTATAATTTAAAAAACCTGTCAAGTATTATATTATTACAAATAAAAAGAAGTGTCAAGGATTTTAAAATGGCTAAAATTAAACAAAAAAATGCCTCGATTTAGTGTCGGGGCGAAGCAATTTTTGCCTTACTCAGGGCGTCTGGGACTACCGCCACAACAATGGGCGACGTGTGGAATCGTGAATCGGTTCATATGGCCTCCTTTCTGTTAAATAATAATATAACATATAAATTAGTTTTCGTCAAGAGAGATTAGCTTTATGGCCGTTATTTGCTGTTTTTTATTCGCCATTCTTTTATTTTTTTATGATCGCCAGATAAAAGAACTTTTGGGACGGTGAGTTTTTTATTTTTATTGTTTTTTTTATATTCAAAAATTTCCGGTTTTGTATATTGAGGATATTCAAGACAGGGTTTATCAGTTAGCGTTGAGCGGGTAGTCAAGGAAAATGATTCTTCTTTTAATGATTCTTCTGCGATGACACCGGGAATAAGCCGAATAACAGTATCGGAAATAACAAGCGCTGGCAGTTCGCCACCAGTTAGCACATATTCGCCGATTGATATTTCTTCATCAACAAATTTTTTGATTCGTTCGTCAACTCCTTCATATCTTCCACAGACAAAAGTCAGCTCGTCGTATTTTGATAGGCGTTTTGCATCTTTTTGCATAAAGATTTTTCCTTTTGCAGAAAGTAATACTATTCTATTTTTTTTCTTTGTTTTCAAAGTTTTTAATGCTTCATAGATTGGTTCTGCTTTCATCACCATTCCAGCACCTCCGCCATAAGGAGCGTCATCAACTTTATGATGTTTATCGCTTGTAAAATCGCGGATATTTATAACATCAAATTTAGCCAGTTTTTTATTTTGCGCGCGTTTAAGAATACTCTCATTGATATAAGAGTCAAAAATATGCGGAAAGATTGTAAGAAAGTTTATTTTCATATTTTTATTATAACATTTTAGATAACAAAAACCACAAGTAATATGTGGTTTTTGTTTTTTGTTTTCAATTGAATTAGATATTCAAGTCATCTACAGCCGATGTATCAACATCAACATCTGCTCTAGGAGCTCTGCGTCCGCCTTCCGGCTCAACAATTTTTAGGTTGACACGTGCATTGTTCTTTGTGCCAACGATTTTGAGCAAAGTTCTGATGGCGCGAGCTGTCTGACCTTGTCTGCCGATAACAAAACCCATATCTGCTGGGCTGATGTGCAAGCTTAAAAGCACACCTCTTTCGTCAACCAATCTTTCAGACTTAACATCTGATGGGTTGCCGACGATTGACTTTACGACAAACTCTAGAAACTCTTGGTCTTGATATTTTTCTGCCATACTTGTTTCTTTTCGTCATTAATTTTTCAGGTTGCCGACCGGTCTCTCCGCAGAGCGAAGGAGCAACCTGCTATAAATATCTTAATACATTTTATTTTTTTTGTCAATATATTTTTTTGATTTATTTGCTTATTTTACTAAAAAATGCCTCTTTTTGAGGCATTAATTCAATATTTCCAAACATTTTTTTTGATTATTGTAGCGCATCAGACCTACTTCTTTGTGACCATCTTTATAAAATTTACAAATTACAAAACCATATATTTCACTTTTTTTTGGTAGAAATTGATTGCTGGTTTTTTTATGGAAGACTTTTCGCACAGTCCAGATATATTTGGAGATTTTTTCTATAAATCTGAATCGTCGCCAGGTCAACTTTGGTCGGGGAAATGATGCTCTATTTATTTCGCACCAACCTCCGGGATTTATGTATGTGCCGTACCTTGTAGTTTCTTGATGATGTTCGTGCAGATGCCCGCTTACCACAATATCAATATCTCTATTATGTTTTAGGAGCTCCCTAAAGTAATCGGTAGAGTCTTGTCCGCGGATTTTATTTAATACAGTAGTTAGCATTGCCTGAAGGCTGAAACTAAAAAGTTTAAATAAACTATGCTCTTTTCTAACCCACCATCTTTTTGAGAAGCGATGTCGGAATGGAAAGAAAAGCCAGGTTATAGTTGCATAAATCGTAAACCACCAATTTTTATAAAATGATAGATATATATACCAGTGTGGCTCTAAACGTCCAATCCAATAATTTCCTTTACACCAGAAAGTATCAGACGCTAATCGGTTAGCTAACTCAAGCAAATGATTTCCATATGGATGATTTAAGATTGGTTTTTGAAGGGGCTGTCCCAATCTACGCGTTAAAAAAATCTTTTTAGGCATTGCACAGTGAGGCTCACAATTATTGCCATGCTCAAATAAAACTTTAGATTTTTTTTCTTCAAAAGAAAAAGAGATGCGATTTGATGCGTCTTGTTTTCCTGCTTGAGTTAACTTCTCTGTTAGCATTTCTTTTATAAGGAGTTGTACTCTTCCCCAAGCTAAAGAGACGTCATGATTTCCGATAAAGAATTTTATTTTTCCGTAGTTTAGAAAAAGCTTTAATGCATCTATAACTTTTGGATGAGCATTAAATATTTTTTTGATTTTTTGCATTGAAGCTTCTTCGGTTGGCTCTGCTAATATTCGTGATTTTTTTATTTTTTGTCCTTTTTTATTGGTTTCTGTCCAGTCGTAGCTTACTGTCAAAAAATCAAATGTATCACCCAATAGAATAAGTTCCATGGGGGTCTCAGATAAGACATATTCCTTTATGATTAGCATTATACAATTAAAAAATTCTTCATCAGCTGAAAAATAATCAAGGTTATTATTTTTTCTTTCACCTAAATGTAGATCTGTAAAAACAAATCTATTTTCAGAGAGTTGTCTTTCCATTTTTTCTCCGTTTTGTTTTGTAAAGAGCTATCAAAAAATCCACAAATTACTGGGCGGTATTCTGCCCAGAATAACTGTGGATTTTTTATTCAGCCTGTTTTTCCTCAGTCTTTGTTTCAGGTGAGGAATCGGCGGTTTGAGATATTTTTTCGTTTTGAGTTTCTTTTTTTGGTGCTTCAGCAGGAGTTTCTTCTTTTGGTGCTTCAGCTTGTGGCGCTTCTTCTACTGGTTTTGCTTTTTCCGCTTCTGCCTTTTCTTTTGCTACTTTTTCCGCTTCTGCCTTTTCTTTTGCTACTTTTTCCGCTTCTGCTTTTTTCCCTTGAGCATCAGTTATTTTTCCTGCGCGTTTTTTACTTATTTTTGTAACTGTTTTCTTTTTGTCTTCCAAAATTCCATTAGCCACCAGAAGGTTATGAACGGTATCGGTCGGCTTGGCGCCAACAGATATCCAGTGCTTTATTCTCTCGGTATTTAATTTTGTTTCTTTGGAGCGGGGATTATAGTGTCCCAACATCTCCAAATAATCACCCCATGGATCTTTGGTTTTTTCTAGGACGATAATTCTATAGGTAGGCTGTTTCTTTTTGCCAAACCTAG
Source organism: Parcubacteria group bacterium CG10_big_fil_rev_8_21_14_0_10_36_14 (assembly GCA_002772895.1). NCBI lineage: Bacteria > Parcubacteria group bacterium CG10_big_fil_rev_8_21_14_0_10_36_14. The sequence continues at coordinate 17,329 of PFCS01000042.1, forward strand.
ATAATTTTATTGCTAACATAAAAAATACGAATTATTAATTGCTAAACTGAGCGCGTAATGACTATTCACTATATTAGCATAAAATTAAAAAAACGTCAAGCTCAGTGTTTTTATGAGTGTTTGTGTTTAAATTATCTATTTACCAATCCCTCAGCCTCTTCTAATTTTAAAGACAATAACTGCGATACGCCGTCATCTCCCATGGTTACGCCATAGAGAACGTCAGCAATCATCATTGTCGCCCGATTGTGCGAGATGAGGACAAATTGTGTTTTGTCGGTTAGCTGTTCTATGATTTTTGCAAAGCGGATGGAGTTTGATTCATCAAGCGCGGCATCAACCTCATCTAACACAACAAAAGGAGAGGGATTATTAGAAATAATCGCACAAATGAGGGCGATTGAGGTAAGTGCCCGTTCTCCGCCCGAGAGCATATTTACCGATTTTACTTTTTTTCCTGGGGGATTAGCAAAAATTTCTATTCCCGCGGTTGTCTCGATATCTTCCGTCTCTTTTTTTTCTTCTATCTCTTGCTCTTGTTCTTGCTCTCTCGTTTCTTCTGTTGTAGGAGTATTGGAAGAAATTTCTGTGATTTCCAGTTCTGCTTTTCCCCCGCCGAATAAAATTCCAAAATATTTTCCAAATTCCTGATTTATTTTTTTGAATGAATCGTCAAATTGTTTTTTTATTTGCTGGTCCAATTCTTTTGTGATTTCTTTTAGTTGTTTCATTGCATTCCGAAGATCATTGCTTTCAGATTCCAAAAAGTCATAACGTTCTTTTGTTTCTTTATATTCCTTGATTGTTTCCGGATCAATTCCGCCAATAAGTTCTAACTGATAGCGCAAGTTATTTATTTCTGATTCTAGCTGATAGGTATTTTCTTCTTTTTGAGGCGGAGAGGACAAAACTCTTTCTTTCCTTTCTTTTAAATGAGTTTCCATTTCTGTTTCCAGAGATTCTTTTTTTGTTTCAATACGAGCGGATTCTACTTTTAGATCATTTATGTTACGATCCAAAATATTTTTTTCTTCTATTTTGTCTCGCCAATTTCTTTGCACAATAAAAAATTCTGAAGTTTCTGTTTTTTGTTTTTGGCGGAGAGAATCCATCTCTGTTACTAATAATCTCGTCTCTTCATCTATATTTTTCATATCACGGAGGATAGCTTCCAGCGCGGTATTAAATTCTTCTGGAACCTTGATTGCTGATTCGGGATTTTTTATTTTTGCACTAAGTTCATCCATTAATCCTAATATTTTTTCTAGCCGTTCTTTCAATTTTAGGGGATTTGTTTTTTCGTCAATATTATTTATTATTTTCGTATATTCTTTAGAAATATCATCCAGCTCTATGGCAACGGTTCTAGCTGATATCTCTTTTCCACGTGATTGTTCTAGTTTGAAGGTTGCTATTTTTTGCTTGTTTAAAAATTCTTTTTCACGTAAATCATTTTTTTTATTTATCAGTTTATTATATTTTGCCTGAAGTTCTAAAAGAGCGTCAGAAGCCCCTTCTTTTTGTCGATTTGCAGATTCTTTTTGTTCAAATTTATTTTGTAATTCAGTGATTTCTTTATTTAGAGAGGATATTTTTTTACTTTTTTCTTCGATTTTATTTTTTTGTTCTGTGTATTGTTGATTTAGGCTATGCCAAAGATTACCGTAGTACACATGCTCTAAAGAATGGAGGCGTTCCTTCATTTCATCATATTTTTCCAGTTTCGAAACATGTCGCGAAAGTGTCCGCAAGCGTGGATTTATTTCCGCTAACAAAACCTCTACTTGTTTCAAATTGTCAGTGGCATTATTGAGTTTATTTATAGAGGAATGGCGTTTTATTTGAAATTGGCGCACCCCGGCTGCTTCATCAAAAAAATCTTTTCTTTCGCGGGGAGATTGTAAAAGAACTGCGTCAACCATTCCTTGTCCGATAACGCTATATGTTCTTTGTCCGAAATTTGCTTGCGCCAAAAGGAGGATTATGTCTTGTAGTCGCACCTTTTTTTTATTTAGGAAATATTCATTTTCGCCGTTTCGGTATAATCGGCGGGTTATTGCCATTTCGGAATAATCTACCGGTGCACGTCGATCCGAATTATCCAAATAGATGGTTGCTTCTGCAAAACCTGAGCGGGTTTTTCGTTCCGAACCGGAAAAAATAACATCCGCGCTTTTTTTTGCGCGCAAAAGCTTGGTGCTTGTTTCACCCAAAACCCAGCGGATAGAATCCGCCACACATGATTTACCAGACCCATTCGGTCCAACTATTGCCGTAATCCGCCGTCCGGTTTTCGGAAACTCTAAAAGAGTCTTATTGGCAAATGATTTAAATCCTTGTATTTCTAATTTATCTAAGTACATACATATATAATAATAGTAGATTTCCTGCTTATTGACAAGGTGGAAAGTATATAATACTTACCATATAGCACTTGGAGAATTATTCCCATCCCCGCCCGAAATCAGTTTTTTGCAATAAGCTTGTTATTTTATTGGAAATTTTCGGTTTGCGTCCCGTCTCTGGTGTATATACTTGACAAAAGGGTTAAATTTTGATAAATTTCAAGCATAACCGCACCTTACAAAAGGAGTGAAAAAATGAAAAAACAGTACATATCAGATATAAGAAAAGGTAAAAAAGGTCAAAGGGTAAAGATTTATGGTTGGTTAAAAAACAAGCGTAGACACGGCAAGATAATTTTTTTAGATATTTGTGATTCAACTGGAAATATACAAGTTGTCGTTGAACGATATAAGGTTGAAGATGCTATTTTCGATTTGGCTAAAACTATATCTCTGGAATCTTCGGTCATGATTGAAGGTATAGCGGGTACCGAAGAAGTGAATTGTCAAACTTTTGAAGTGATCGGTTTAGCTAAACAATTTTCTCCAAACCCCAGATCTAATATTGATATTTTTGATGAAGGGTTAGCGGATCACTTGTTGCGAAATAGACATTTATATATCAGAAATGATAAAGTAATGGCAATCCTTTACTTTAGACATATTATAATGGGACTATTTCATCAGTGGTTTAGAGATCATGGATATGTAGAAATTACCGCACCGCTGCTTACAACAATACCGCTATATCAAAATAGCAGTGTGATACCAGCAGTTTTGCCAGATCAAGAAGCATATTTAACCCAATGTGTTGCTTTCTATTTGGAAGCCACGGTACATGCATTTGAAAAAGTATACAATATTGGTCCAAGCTTTAGGGGTGAAGAAAGTAGAAGTAAACGACACTTAATGGAGTATTGGCATATAAAAGCAGAAATGGCTTTTGGTGATTTTGAAGATATTATTTACCATGTTGAGAGATTCTTGAGATTTTTAGCTATCCAATCTAAAAAATTAGCAGAGAAAAATAGAATAAGTGAAACATTGGGTAGAGAATTTTGTGATGACTGCGAAACTATTCCTTATCCACGGATTACTTATCGTGATGCAATATCTTTATTGCAAAAGAAAAAAGTTAATATTACTTTCGGGGAAAGTTTGAGTACAAAAGAAGAGGAGCTTTTATCCAAGAATTTTAATGGTCCATTTTGGGTAATTGGCATTCCAAGAAAAATAGAGCCATTTCCTTATAGGATAGACCCTAACGATCCGGAAGTAACTCTTACGGCTGATTTAATAGCATCAAGGGGTTATGGAGAACTTCTTGGGGTTGCTGAAAAAATATCTGATATTAATGAATTGGATGAGCGCATGAAAGAAAAAGGCAAGTCAAATGATCGTCGATATGACTGGCTAAAACAGTTAAGAGAGTTTGGTTCTGTGCCACATATTGGATTTGGAATGGGCGTTGAAAGATTTATACGATATTTGTTGCAGATTCCACATGTGCGTGATGCAATACCTTTTCCTCGAACATTTCGACGAAAAATTTACCCATAAGAAAGGAGATTGCAGGTGAAAACGACAACCATTGCATTGTTACTACAAGAAAAAGGTAACAATGTACGCTTTCATGGATGGGTTGATAAGATTAGAAATCTCAAATATGTACAATTTCTAATTGTACGACAGGGTGACCACGCAGTTCAACTTGTAAATGAAAAAGGCAACAAAGCGGAAGAGATTATTAATAGTCTCACCTTGCACTCGACAATTCTAATTACTGGTAAGGTAGTAGATAATCCAAACGTTAAATTATTGGGTTTAGAAGTTCAGATAGGCTCTATTGAAATTACTAGTTTAGCAGAAAGAGAATTGCCAATCAATGACAACTCTAATCATGAGACAAGAATGGATTGGAGATTTCTTGATTTAAGGTCAAGAAAGAATTATTGGCTTTTCAAAATTCAAACTCTTCTAGAAAGAGCACTGAGAAATTATTGGAATACGAGAGGATGTGTAGAAATTCATTCTCCAAAACTAATGGCTACTGCAAGTGAATCGGGTGCAGAGTTGTTCCAAGTGGATTATTTTGGAGATAAGGCCTGTTTGGCTCAATCGCCTCAATTCTATAAACAAATGGCAATGGCCGCAGGACTAGATAGGGTATTTGAAGTGGGCCCGGTTTTTAGAGCCAACCCCTCTTTTACTTCTAGACATGACACCGAATTTACTAGTATTGATGTAGAGATATCTTGGATTGATTCCCATGCGGATGTAATGGATTTTGAAGAAGAAATGATAAAATACGCTATCAATACCTTGATGCAAGAGTTGCCAGAATCACTCAAAGGCTTTTTGGGAATATCTATCCCCAAAACAAATATCAGTTTTCCAAGAGTAACTCTGATAGATGCTAAAGAATTAGTGTCTAAGACAGGATATAAGAGTCAAAAAACTGATGATTTAGATCCTAGAGAAGAAAAAGTAATAAGTGATATTATTAAAAAAGAGACTGGGTCTGATTTTGTCTTTATTACTGATTATCCTATAACAGCAAGACCTTTTTATCATATGCGTCATGAGAGTATGTTGACTCATACTAAAAGCTTTGATCTTTTGTTTAGAGGAGTAGAAATAACAACCGGAGCTCAACGTGAACATAGATATGAAAAACTAAAAAATCAAGTCTTAGAAAAAGAACTTAGTATTGAAGAATTAAAACAGTATCTAGATTTTTTCAAATATGGTTGTCCACCACACGGAGGATTTGGTTTTGGGCTGACTAGGTTTTTGATGAAATTACTGGGTTATAAAAATGTGAGAGAGGTAACATTTTTGTATCGTGGACCAAACAGATTAAGTCCATAAATCAAAAGACTCCAATAAGGAGTCTTTTTTAGTTTCTTATTCTATATATTATATTATTTATTTTCAATAACAAAATAATCCGAGCAAAATTCAATATGTATTCTATGTTGTTTAAATTTTTTTGCCAATTCTTTAGCTAGATTTTCTAACATTTCTATAGCTTCTTTATCAGATGCGTCATCTCTAATGATACCTTTATAATGAAATGCTGGTTCATATTTTGAAGATATTTTTTTACCTTCAATCCAAGGATAAATAAATTGACCTTTAAATAAAGTGCCTACAACAACTTTTTCACCACTTTTAATTCTTTCCTCTATCCATTTTTGTATCAGCTTACGAACTTCTGTAATCGTATGTATTTTAGCAGATGCCCCATAACCTTCTTTCAATCCACATGAAATTTTAAATGGTCTATATTTTTTCTTTTTCATAAATTACATAATTAATCTTTAATCCATTTATATAATACATTTTAATTATACACTTGACAAGTATACCCTTATAATATAAGTTAAGCTTAATCTCGCATCAAGGAGTTTATGATGAATAATTATTTGTCATCAGTTGTAAAGTCTGGTCAGGTCAATACGCCGCCTGGAAGTTATTTAACTATTAAAGAATGGATACGTAATTCATTTATCAATAACCAATCCAATATACTTGAAATTGGCTGTTCAACTGGTTTTATTACTATTGAAATTGCACGCTACACTGAAGCGAGATGTGTGGGCGTCGATATAGATCAGAAAAGCATTGCATCTGCAAAAAGTAATGTAGATGAATATATCGCTGACAAGGTTTTATTTCAACAAGGAGATGCTGGGAGGTTACCATTTGAGAACAACACCTTCAGTCATGTAGTTATTGGAGGGCATCTTCCATTTACTAAATCAAACAATAGAAGAAGCCATGTTATTGAAGCACTGAGAGTCTTGAAGCCGTGGAGATATATGTTAGTAGCTCTTTATTATTATCATTCATCCCCCCCTAATAATCTTATTGCAGAATTTAACGCTAAAATAGGCACGAAATTATCTACGTCTTGCACAAAAGATTACTGGGATAGGTTGTTTGCCAATCTCTTAATAACATTAGAATACGAGTCAGAATATAATGTAGTACCTGCAGACGATAGACGTATAAAGGAATACATTAGTCAGATGTCTCCAAATACAAGAAATGATTGGCAGGAATATTTACATTTATTTAACGAAAATGGTAAATTCCTTAGTTATTTCGTCAGAATTTATAGAAAAATACCGACGAAGGTAATTTAATGATTCAAGTTCCAAGAGGTGGCATATACACTGTAAATAAAAAATATGGTGATAACCTTTAATTTCAAAGACCCCAACAAGGGGTCTTTTTTAGTTTCTTATTTTTTCTGCAAGTTGCGTAAGGCGTTCATCATCTTCTCTTTTGTAATCATGAGATGATATATATCCTTCATACTTTTTAAAATATTTATCAACATTAGATTTTAGTTCTTCCCACTTTTTCATATTAGCGGTGCCATGCATAGGAAAAAGTTTTGCATGGACATGGTCTACGCCGAAACCTTCAAAAATCATTCCAGTTCTACCTACATCTTCTAATTTTTCATCTAATAATTTAGCTACTTTTTTAGATGCTAACACCAGCCCTGTCAACACTTCGTCTGACAAGTCAAAAGCATAGCTTGGGTAATGTTCTTTTGGTATAACCACACTAAACCCTTCTGTATTTGGAAATATACTAAGGAAAGCAAGGTGTTTTTCATCTTCCCAAATTTTATATGACGGTACTTTTCCACTTACTATATCGCAAAAAATACAATTTGTTTTTTCCATATATTTATTATATATCTATATTATTTACTCTATCAAAAAAATAAAAATATATCAACTTATAAAGTAAACTTAATAATATATTTTTTTAAAAAATGAGAGATAACCTTTTAAAAATAGAAATCAATTTTTATGTAATTTTAGATAAATACAATATTTTAGTTCGAATATTATCTCCGGAAATGTCTATTATCACGATTATCGGTTTGTTACTATAGATATTAATAGATAGACTTTATTACAAATTTTAAAGAACGGTTTTTTTGTATCTTGACATTATTATGCCTATATACTATTATTATAGATTCTCTTATGCAATTATTATTTAATAGACTGAATCAAAAAATAAAGGAGGCTGACACCATTCTTTTTGTTTCGCACAGAAATCCCGACCCTGATACGTTAGGAAGCGCTTTGGCTATAGGGTCTTACGCAGAGAGCATGGGAAAAAAGACCGGTTATTTTTGTTTAGATAAAATACCCGATAATTTTTCTTTTATTAGTGAATCTAAAAAGTTTACAGATAGTATTGATATTTTTTTAGGAGCTTATGATTTGGTAATTTTTGTAGATTGTAGCGAACTTAGGCGGTGTGGAATAGAAGATATATTAAAATACAAAAAACAAACTTGGGCCGTTGTTGATCATCATTTAAATAAACAAAAAGACGCTGATATTGTGATAAGGGACAATCGTGCCGGAGCCAACTGCGAAATAGTTTATGACTTCCTGAAATTTATTGATTTTTTTATAACTCCTGATATTGCGACAGCTCTTTTATCCGGCCTTTTGATTGATACTAATTTTTTATCAAATGCCGCGGCAACCGAAAAATCAGTCAGTATCGCTAGCTCTCTTCTATCTTTAGGCGCGGATTATAGGCGGATTGTTAAGTTTTTTTATACAAATAAAAATCCGGAAATATTACGGGTTTGGGGGATAGCCCTCTCGCGTTTAAAATTAAATAAAGAAAAGAATATCGCTTCAACAGCTATTTTCATAAATGACATTAGTAGCGATTACGATGCTGTGTATGAAGCACTGGAAGGACTTTCAAATTTTTTAAATGCCATATTAAATGCTGACATAATTTTAGTTTTAAAAGAAGTGGATGGCGGAGCCAAAGGCAGTTTCCGCAGTAATAATGATAATTTTGACGTGGCTGAGATTGCCTCTCAATATGGCGGAGGAGGGCACAAGCGCGCGGCTGGATTCTTTGTTGCCGGCGGACAAATTGTGGAAGGAGATAATGAATGGAGAATTGAAGAGCGATTGACTTTTAAATAATAATAAGATATATTTTACTTATAAATTATCAATAAAAAAATTATGGAAAACAAAAAAGAAATAAAAAATTCATACTTAATTCCTACTGTTATAGAAAAATCTCAATTTGGTGAAAGAGCTTATGATATTTATTCTCGGCTTCTGAAAGATAGGATTATTTTTTTAGGAAGTCCGATTGACGATGCCGTTGCAAATACCGTTATTGCAGAACTTTTGTTTTTAGCAAGCCAGGATAAAACGGCTGATATAAAATTATATATAAATTGTCCCGGTGGAGCCGTAACTGCCGGAATGGCAATATACGACACGATGCAATTTATTAAACCGGATGTTTCAACTATATGCGTTGGTATGGCTGCATCAATGGGGGCATTTTTATTGGCCTCGGGCGCAAAAGATAAAAGATTTGCTTTGCCTAATTCAGAGATCATGATTCATCAAGTGATGGGTGGAGTTGAGGGTCAGGCAACCGATATAAAAATACGGGCAGAGAGAATTTTGAAAATAAAAGATAATTTAAATAGGATTTTAGCAAAGCATACTGGTCAATCGCTTAAGAAAGTCGAAGCTGATACAGAGCGTGATTATTTTATGAGCGCGGAAGAGGCTGTTACTTATGGTTTAGTAGATAAGATAATCAAGTAAAATCATCAATACAGCATTACCGAAGAACATAAAAATCTCCTTATTTAGGGGATTTTTATGTATATTGAATACTAAAATTACACTTAACTTGACAGTTTTTAGGGTTTATGATAAAGTAAAATATGCTTTATTGAAAATATGATAAAGAAAATGAAGCTGTATTCGGATAGTTGCATCCACGACAAGCATGGGGGCTAGTTAGAGGCAAGACCTGGTTCCGACTAGACTTGACCTTTGGCTAGTCTTCTTGGGTGCAACTATCCGAATATATTAAAAAATCCCCGATTCGGGGATTTTTTTAGTATTAGATACCAGATGTTTTTTCCGATGTGCTTGTTGTGCCTACGAGCCAGACTTCTGCCCATGGTCGGTAGTGACTATAAAAAATAGTAGCCAACTCTTTTCTATTGTCAGGATATTTAACGTTATATTCAAAATAGGCATCAGCTCCGGCATGAGCGGTTTCTAATTTTTTCTTTTGTCCTACTGGTAGCTCGGTTGTATAAATATATTTTACAGCTGGAGGAGGTGTAGTGTTATAGATGACGGGTTTCGTATAAACAACCTCTCGCCCATCATCGGTTCCCCAAAATTCAAAGAATAATTTTGTTCCGTCAATCCTGGTTTGAATTAGAACATAACTTGGAGTATCGTTTATAAACTTTAGATCAGGTGAAGGATTATAGATTGTTGCGTCAGTACCCGCCGGTTCATAATAACTTACGCGATAAGAATGGTTTCTCCTTTCTGTGATATTGAATCCGCTATCAATTGCTCCTCTAAATACGGTTGTCCCAATCTGACAAAGTCCGCCACCAAATTCTGGCACTGTCCGGCCCTCTTTAATAACTAGCTCAGGCTTAAAACCGTTTTCAGCATCTATTTTTCCGAGCGCAGTTATTAATGAAAATTCTTCATCGGGTTTTATTAGAAGACCGTTCAATTTTTCTGCTCCTGTTTGTATATTGTGAATTCTGTTTGGAGGGCTACCTGTGAAATTCGACTCCCCGATCCCTAGTAATGTACTTATTCCGAGCTCGTTAGCGTTTGATGTTGTTATTTTAGGCATGTCGGTTGCTATAACAGCATTAACTGCCGGAAATCCGTTAGCAAGAACATTATTTAAAGCTAGTCGTGTTCTTTCTCCATCAAAGGCAATCCCTAATTGACTGGTTTGAAATTCTTTTACTCTGCCATTTTCAATTATAAATTTTGCTTCTTTCGCCGGAATGTTCACGACTTGTTTTATTTGTGTTATAAATTTTTCAAAATTACTTTTATTTATTGCCAACACAGCCACACCATCCACTTTTTCAAAATAAAGCATTTTTTTCAAATCTGCTCTTGTTATTTCCCAGATGTCATCTCTATATTTTATTTTAAAAGGAGTCCTAGCTAAAGCTTGATTTATTTCTTCTACCCTATCTTCAACTTCATATTTTTTGATTGTAGGACTCTTTGAAATTATATTAACTGTAGCATATGGACGTTGAAGCAATGACAATTGAGAGTTTATTGTTTTAGCAAGATTTTCATAATTGATTTGTGAACCGACGATTTCATTTGTTATCTCGATCTTATCTCCATTAAAGTGTATTGATGCATTTTGCGATGGGACTTCATATCCTTTAAGGTTCTCTTGAAAATATTGATATAGATTATTTTCTTCAAATTCTACCTCAGCTTTTATTTCTTTTTTTGCGACTAAAACATCTATTGTGTCTTTTAGATTTTGAAGCGGATTAAATGAATGTCTACCGACTTCATATAATTTTTCAACTGTTTTTTCTACATTAAATTTTATAATTTCACGTGTTAAATCAGGGTCAGTTGCATATTGTTGGAGTTTTAAAGAAATTTCGTCACCATTAAAATATAGTGTCGCGCCTTTTTCAAGAAGATTATTCGATGTTCCTGAAAGAAGAATTTTTGCCTCTTCTTTTGAAAGGCCTCCAAAATAAGCGTTGCCTATATAAACATTTTTATATATAACGCCAGTTTGTGATGTCCGAAAAAAAAGAATTCCCAAGAATATTAAAAAAATTATCGATGACCCGACAACATAACTCCAAATATGTTTACGATATTTTTTAAATAAGCGGCGCATATTATTCCTCAAGTTCTTTTACTTGTATTTCTTTTTTTTTATTAATTTTTGGAAGAATTACAGTTAACACCCCACGCTTAATAATCGCTTTTACCCTGCCTTTATTTACTTCGGAGGGTAAAATAATGGAACGAGAAAAACTTCCCCAATAACATTCACGGTGAATAAAATCTTTTCCTTCAACACTTTCTTCCATTTCACGTTTTCCGCGGATAGTTAAAATGTCATTATTAACACTAATATCAATATCCTCCGGCTTGGCGCCAGCGATTGTTGATTTAACTATTATGTTATCACCCTTTTGATAAACATCAACCTTAAGCTCGCCCTCTTCCTCAATTTGCGAAATAGGGTTATATAAATATTCATCTCGTGATTTGTTGTGCTCTATGATTTTATCTAATAAGTCCATAATAATGTATATATCTATATTATCATTGTATCATATTTATTTTTATTGTGAATAAAAAATCCCCAAAAATTGGGGATATATATTAACTGAGATCGGGGATAATGGTTTTTTTGATAACCAACCCGTGGCGCAAAAGGTTGGTTTTCAATAATGCCATATTGATATGTCTTTCATGATATGGGAATCCAGCCGGCCAAGATTGTGGATGTGAAAGTATTTGGAGTAAGGTCTCGGTAGCCGGAAAGGCGGTGTATTGTTGCATTGCAGAAAGGCAAACTTGTTCATTATACATGCAGATTGATTCATAAATGATAGTTGTTTTCACACCGGCTTTTTCGCCAACGACATAAACTCGCCAAACCATCATGTCGCGTTCGCCTTCTTTTGGAATAAGATTTCGCCAAAGCCAATCAATAAACTCTTCTTCGTTTTTCGTAGCAAGAGCTTTTCTTACTTTTGTAAAGTGGCTAAATTCAGTATGGCGAAGTGTTGCGTAAGAGACCGTATCTGATACTTCTTCCCAAAGTTCAATATCCGGTTCAAACGCTTCTGCCGTTACGGCAGCCTCGGTATTAATTATTTTTTTATCATTATGCAGAACGAAGGTCTGGCTATTACCCGGCATAAGAGGTTCGCCCTTAACTTTTTTTCCGCCAAATATATAATACGGAGTAGCCGCATATTCATAGTAAAGTCCTGGAACGCTAAAAAAACTTGCATGTCCGAGTTTGCCACGTGGGTTCTGCAAGATTCCTCCGCAATACATTCTGACACTAAAGCATTTATCCAATTCCTTTATTCCCGCAAATCCAACATCAGAGATAATCCCAGGTGCCATTCCACATCCGCGAGCATAAGATACATCTATTTGTTCTGCGGCATCGCGCAGATATTCTTGCTCTCCTGTTGCTTGTCCGAGGTCAACACCAGGAAGTCCGGCCATAATAATCGTTTGAGTAGTTTTTGGGAGCAGTCTATATGGAAGCGCGTTAAATACGCCATGATATTTTCCTTCTTGCAATACACGAAGCAAAATATCTGGATCATCTGCATCCAATAGAAAGATATGCCCTTTGCTACCAAGATATTTTCGAATAGCATAAAGTCGCATATCATCATTGTCGTAACAGACAAATTCTTTGACCCGCGGGTCATGATTCAAATAATAAGCTACGCCTTGCGCTTGTTCGCCGGCTCCAAGAACTGCGATTTTGAACATCCTGCCTCCTTGCTGAAAGAGCTATTTTGACTTTATTAAAAATTGCCTCTAATGTCAAGTTGACAAATATAAAAATATGTGCTACTATATTCTTTAGTTTATGCCGCTATCGTCTAATGGTTAGGACATCAGGTTTTCATCCTGAAAATCGGGGTTCAATTCCCCGTAGCGGTACCAGCAAAAGTATCTAACATAAGTTGGAAGTTTTTATTGGTATTATATAGGAATTGAACAAAGGGGTGGTAAGGGAAAGTATTTCCCCTACATTCTGAGGAGAGCTATTCGAGAACCCGGAGGTTCTCGAAAGAGCGAAGCGACGTGAAATTCCCCGTAGCGGTACCAGCAAAAGCGCCTCGATAAATCGGGGCCTTTTTGCTGGGTAATGATATAATGTAGTTATGAAAATTTTAGGGATTGAAACATCTTGTGATGAAACAGCAGCCTCTCTTTGCGAAGTAAAGGGTGGAAATTTTAAAATTATTTCAAATATAGTTTCGTCGCAGATAAATATTCATAAAAAATATGGTGGAGTGGTGCCGGAGGTTGCCGCAAGAGCACACGCGGAAGTTGTTTATGATGTAGTGGGGCGGGCGTTGGGAAAAATAAAAATAAAAACTATTGATTTAATCGCTGTAACATACGGACCCGGACTTGTAACCTCTCTGCGCGTCGGAGTTTTGGCTGCGCAAGCGATTGCGGGGCTCGCAGACATTTCTCTTGTTAAAGTAAATCATACCGAAGCGCATTTATTATCGCCATTTTTAAATAATAAAAGGATTGGGTTTCCTGCGCTTGGGTTAATCGTAAGCGGAGGACATACAGAGCTGGTCTTAATGAAAGATTTTGGAAAATATAAAATTATTGGAGAAACCCGTGATGATGCAGTTGGCGAGGCATTTGATAAAGTGGCGAAGATGCTAAATCTTGGTTACCCCGGAGGTCCGATTATTTCGCAACTTGCCATAAGACAAGGCGCTGAACCTCTTAATTTAAAATTGCCCCGCCCGATGTTAAATTCTAAAGATTTTGACTTTTCTTTTTCCGGATTAAAAACCGCAACCTTATATTTAGCAAAAAAAATGAGTAAAACAGAGCTTAAAAAAATGACACCTGCAATCTGCAAAGAATTTCAGAATGCAGTGGTAGATGTTTTGGTTAAAAAAACTATATACGCCGCAAAAAAATATAATATAAAATCAATTCTTGTTGGTGGCGGAGTTAGTGCTAATAAGGAGTTGCGGAACGCTTTGGAAAAATTAGATTATAAAGTATATTTGCCTAATTTAGAATATACAGGAGACAACGCATCAATGATTGCATTTGCCGGCTGGAAAAAATATAAGCGCGCAAAAAAGAACGAAGTTTTTAAAATAAACGCCAGTCCGAATTTA
>PFCS01000042.1:31467-51524 GCA_002772895.1 Parcubacteria group bacterium CG10_big_fil_rev_8_21_14_0_10_36_14
CAGGAGGGAATGTGTCATGCGCGAGACAGACAGAGGAATGATTACTGCCACTCAAGTTATTGAAATTGGAGTAAGTTGCAACATTTCTCTTGAAGCAATGGCTCACGAAATTGAAATGCGCCGCGCGTCAAGAATGCAAAGCCAAACCGTAGGCGCAGAAGATGAATGAGCAGGTCTTTGAAATCTGGCGCCCTATTTTTCAAGAGCTATTCAGCTTTGCGCCTGATTTTTCTCTCATCAAGATTCCGCAAGCTCAAGGTAATCTTGTCCTTCCGGTTTTGATGCCACAAGAGCTGACTAGAAGAAAGCTCGGATTTCAGGAAAGAATTTTTGGTGCGTGCAAAGAGCTTTTCCCAAGCTGGAAAGGTGTCGATAGTCTTGATGAATCCGTCACGCACAATGACAGAACGCCAAAGGATGGCTCTTACGCAGTGCGTGTCGGCAATCATTTTGAAGCAACAGATGGCGATGAAGCCCTGAAAGGACTCTCGGCACAAGCCATTTGGCAAAGACATATCGCCACTATCACCTTGGCGGAGCGGATGATGCTTGAGCTTTACAAATTTAGAACAGTTCAAAAGCATCTTGATAAATATAATCGGACGCTTTGCTCCGGTTCGCGGGACTCGGATGGTTTTGTCCCGTTCGCGGACTGGGGCGGCGGCGGCTTCGATGTCTATTGGTGTCGCCCGTGGGTCATCGACGGCGGCCTTCGTTCTCGTGTAGTAGTTTTCTAATTTATTCTTGTTCCTTTTAACTTTTTTCCCTTTCTCCGTTTTGCGGTTGCAAAACGGAGAATTTTTTTATAAAATAAAATTGGTTAATAAATTGGCTCCGCTTTTGCATGGGGCAACAATTTGCCAATTTTAGGGAACTGCTTATCTGGCTCTATATTATACTCTTACGAGGTTGCGTAGAGAAAACGCAGGCAATTTTGAAAAAGATTGCCAGTGCTTTGGACAGAGTCGGATAATATGCGTTCGCAGGACTCGGATGGTAATGTCCCGAACGCGAACTGGAACGGCGGCAACTTCAATGTCAATTGATACAACCCGAAGAACGTCAACGACAACCTTCGTTCTCGTGTAGAAGTTTCCAAAAAGAAAAAGGAGCTATTTATTTCAGCTCCTTTTTTGCAAATACTTTATCCAGCCATTCGCCATTTTAGATATTTCCTGTAATTGTTTTTGTAATGAGAGATAATCTTTTATTTTAATTATATCCAGTTCATGCATCAATCGAATCAACCGTTTTAATATTTCAGTTTGGATTTGCAGTTTTTTAAGTATTGGATGCTTTTCATTTTTGGCTATTAGGGCGGATTCAATTGACAGTTCTAAACATTTAAGACAGGCGGTTTCAATCTTGTTCCCAATCCCCAGCTTGTCTCCTTTTTGCAATTTTTTATTCAGGGTATAAATATTTTTATAAAATTCAGTAATTATATGAACAATAGGCGGACAGATAGCGTTGGGGGGGGGTAATACTAAATGTATTCATAATGTTTTTAATAAAATTATTTCAAGCGAAAATTTATTTTTAGCTTGGCGCGAATTCAGGCGTGGCAAAAGAAAAAAGTATGAAATACAGCAATTTGAATTTTATCTTGAAGATAATATTTTTGAATTGCAGCGGATATTGGAAGAAAGAAAGTATATACCGGGAAAATATATTTCTTTTTGCGTGCGCGACCCAAAGTTGCGTAATATTCATAAGGCATTTGTTCGCGACCGTCTCGTTCATCATGTGCTTTTTAGAATATTGTATCCCATTTTTGATAAAAGGCAAATTTTTAATTCTTATTCCTGCCGGCTGGAAAAAGGAACGCATAAAGGGGTGTTAAAGTTGGAAGAATTTGCGCGCAAATTGAGCATTAATTATAAAAAACCGATTTACGCGCTTAAATGTGATATCAAGAAGTTTTTTCACAGCATTGACCACGATATTTTATTAAGATTAATTAAAAGTGGTGGAATTGATATCGAAACAATACGGTTATCCCACAAAATTATAAAAAGTTTTGAAATGGAGAGTGGCAAGGGATTGCCTCTTGGAAATGTGACCAGCCAGCTATTTGCTAACATTTATCTTAATGAACTGGACCAATTTATAAAGCATACTTTGAAAGAAAAGTTTTATTTGCGATATTGCGATGATTTTATTATTCTTGGCAGTAACAAGAATTATTTGACAGGACTTATTCCACAAATTAACAATTTTTTATTAAAAGAATTAAAATTATCAATGCATCCCAACAAAGTTATTGTTCGCAAATTTAGACAGGGAATAGATTTTCTAGGATATGTATCACTGCCTCATTACAGGGTTTTAAGAATTAAGACAAAAAAGCGAGTTATTAGGAAAATAAAGATGAATTTGAGAAAGTTAGAATCAGGGCAGATAACTGGAGAAAATTTTTATCAAATGATTCAATCTTATTTAGGCATTCTGAAGCATTGCAAGGGAGATGATATAAAAAAACAAATTTATGATATTATAAAAGATATAGAACTATGCAATACAAAACAAAAAATGAAAAACAGACACTGCAAATAGCAAAAGATTTCGCTAAGCGACTCCACGGTGGAGAGATGATTTTGTTATATGGCGATTTGGGAGCAGGAAAAACGGTTTTTGTAAAAGGTATGGCAAAGACGCTCGGCATTATGGAAACAGTTAAAAGTCCGACTTTTAATATTCTAAAACTTTATCCAATTAAGAAGTTAAATAATAATTCTTGGACTTCAGAGTTTTGTCATATTGATGCTTATCGGTTGAATTCATTGGAAGAACTTTTGGATATTGGCGTGGAAGATTATATAAACAATGAGTCTGTCACGGTTATTGAATGGGCAGATAGATTAAAGGGAATAGAAAAAATGGGACAAAAGATAATAAAAATAAAAATAGAGCATGGAGAAAA
Source organism: Parcubacteria group bacterium CG10_big_fil_rev_8_21_14_0_10_36_14 (assembly GCA_002772895.1). Taxonomy (NCBI): domain Bacteria; species Parcubacteria group bacterium CG10_big_fil_rev_8_21_14_0_10_36_14. The sequence continues at coordinate 34,391 of PFCS01000042.1, forward strand.
AGAAGATGAGAGGAAAATAGAAATTGAATAAACTATTAAAGTAGCGCCAACAGGCACTACTTGATTTTTATATAGTTTCTGCTTAATATATTAATAAGAGGTTCTTTGACAAGGAGAGGTTCGTGAAATATATCAAATTAACAAATAAGGGCACAGTCAATAGATTGCTTTTAGAGGTTATTGGATTAGGCACAAAAAAGAGTAAAACTAATAATGGAATATCTGTCGGTCAGTGGCAGTCCGGTTTTAAATTAGCAACACCCGCAGCCTTACGTTTAGGAATCGACGTTGTTGCATCCAGTGAAGATACTAACGGTCCATATATTCTAAGTTTTGAGATATTGCCTATTAGTTTTATCCATGAAAATGTAACAATAGAAAGCGGAATTATCAGATATGTTTATAGCGACGGAACAATAAAAGACATATCAATCTCTATTGATGCTTTTCCGGAATTTGATAAGCCAATAGGAGATGATGATAATTCGGCTTATCCGTCTTTGCGAGAATATATTGCCAACGCAAGAGATGAAGATATTGACTACAAAATAGAAACAAATGTTACAGAGATTTGTCAAGCGCCTCGTGGCTATACGGTTATTTATATTGAGCAAAGAGAAGAATTGCTGGAGATGCTGGATAGATTATCCATTCGATACTTTAAATTTTTGGAAGAAATTCCGCTTTTGATAGTTCCGGAGCTTGGAGCAATTTATCCAAAATCAGAAAAAGGCAAAACGCGATTTTTTAATCATGGATATTTAGTTGGATGCCAAGAAAAGGATGACTTTGGCGGTTCTTGTTTTGATTATGATGTATTTGGTAAAGATATTGTAAACGAAATGAGATGGATAAAAGACGAATATTCTTTTAATAAAAGACTGGCAAAACTGTTTTGTCGTATTGACGAATATGATCTTTTAAAAACAATAATCGCTTTTGCTGTACAAAATCCGTTTGCATACGAAGGTGTAGTCTTCGGTTTAGTAGAACAAGAAAGTATATCAGATGAGTTTAAGGCACTTTGTCAACGAGTTTGGAGTGATATTTTTGGCAAAAACGCTTATCTTAAATCTGATAATGCATTTATTGATGCAAACGCAGAAACAATGGGATTTAAGTCGGTAAGTCCGGGGTATAATTTGAATATTTTTTTAAAAAAAGCTGGAATATTGACAGTAAAAGATGTTATAAGGGACAGGCTTCGGAATATTTTATTTAGAGATCCGGATGCAAATGAAAAAGCGCGTATTTTTTCCATAATAGAAAGGTATATTTCAAGGATTAAGTTTTATAGAGAAAGTTCTGCAAAGTATCCAGTAAAAATAATGAAAGATCCTAGTGGGATGGTTAATGGTTTGGCGCTCCAGTTTGAAGAAATATGCATTGAAGAGAAGCTTCTGGAAGGTAATGACTCTGATATTCTATTAACCTACCTTCATGAATTACGGCATTGTCTAAGTAAAAGAACTGACTCCGACTTTAGAGAGTTTATGCATTACGCAGATATGGAGATAAGATTTTTATTCTCTCTGTTAAGGGTAGCTCTTGATGCATTAGAAAAAAAAGGAGCCAAGTTGTCCAGTATACATGATGAATTTGCAGACTTGGTATAATATAAAACCCCCAGCCAAAATGAGCTGGGGGTTTATAATTAAAGTTTATGTATAATTTATTCCGCAACGCGGAACACTTCTTCAATTGTTGTAATTCCGTCCAATGCTTTTAGGAGTCCATCTTGTGCCATTGTAATCATGCCATTTTTTACTGCGATCTCTTGCATTTTATATTCTGATATTTCTGCCGATAAAATAACTTGTTCAACCTCTTTGTTGATTACAAAAATTTCATAAATTCCAACCCTGCCTTTATAGCCCATTTCAGCGCAAGCCACACATCCCGCTCCTTTATAAAATTTTAGATTAGTCAAATCCGGTCGGTCTTTATTGTCTTCTGGTATTTGTGACAAAATATCTTTAACTCTGTTTAACTCTTCGGTAGATGGTTGGTATTCTTTTTTACATTCAGGACAAATCTTTCTAATTAATCGTTGAGCAATAATTGCATTCAGTGCAGGTGCAAGTAGAAACGGTTTTACACCCATAGATAAAAATCGAGGGATAGCGCCTGCTGCGCTATTGGTATGAATTGTAGATAAAAGTAAATGCCCCGTTAATGCCGCCTGTATAGCGGTTTCCGCTGTTTCCAAATCGCGGATTTCTCCAACCATTACAATATCAGGGTCTTGACGCAAGATTGATTTCAATCCTTTAGCAAATGAATATTCTTTTGAATGGTCAATTTGGCTTTGATTAATTCCTTCTAATCGATATTCGATTGGATCTTCCAACGTTATTATTTTTACGCCCGGCCTGTTTAGTTTGGTTAGGATTGAATAAAGCGTTGTAGTTTTTCCTGAACCCGTGGGACCCGTTGTAATTATCATGCCGTTAGGTCGCTCTATTTGACGTTTCATCTCTTCATATGAGGCACCCCTAAATCCTAATTTTTCGAAATCAAGACCTGCCGCTTCAGAGCGTAAAAGACGCATTACGACACTTTCGCCATAAGCAGTTGGAATCGTAGAAACACGAACATCTGTTTTTTCATTATCAATATTTATAGTAAATCTACCGTCCTGAGGTCTAGTTGTGATGTTTAATTTTAATGAAGACAAAAGTTTGATGCGTGAGATTATTTGTTTCCAATTTTCTTTTGGTACGGACGCGACATCTTGTAAGATGCCGTCGATTCTATAGCGAATTTTTACATCATTTTCCTCCGCTTCAATATGAATATCGGAAACTTTAGATTCTACAGCCCCCGCGACAATAAAAGTTACTAAATTCGTTGTAGAAACGCCTTTTATTTTTTCTGCCAAATCTGTAAATGATTTTATTTCACGCCGAAATTTTTCTATATCTTCAGATTTTATCTCCACGCCTTTTTTTATTTCTTTTATTGTTGGCAAAGCAGCATAAAGTTTTAATGCGTTTTTGAGCGATTGGATAGATATTTTATAAATTCTAATATTAGAATGTTGTCGTTCTCCTATTTGATATGCGATTTCTTTTACTTTTTCGTTTTTTGGATCCAATGCCCCGATTCTTGTTTCTCCGCCCCCATGAAAAAAAGAAACCATTTTATTTGTGTCCGCAAGTTCTTTTGGCAGTAATTTCAAAGTTTCCGGAGCAATAGGAAAGCCGGTTAAATTTATATAAGAGTCACCCAAAGAGGAGGCTTCTTCTTTTGTTTCTTCTTCTTTTTCTTTCAAGCGTATTTCTTCTATTTTTTCTGTGTATTTTTCTTGCGTTTCAGAAAGTACCTCCCCTTGTTTTTTTAGTAAATCATCAATTGATGGTAATGGCATAAAATCATTAAAACAAAATTATTAGAATCACGCGTCGCTGAGCTTAAGAATTATTATCCGAATATCCTATGCAATTTGGACAACACCCCGCCTTTATTTATTCTATCAAAAATAAAAGTCCATGCAACAATTTGGAAGGCTGAGTAGAAGCTGCCGACTAATACCATTAATACTATGCTTATTAAAATCCAGATAGCAATAATAACTGTAGAGATGCCGGATATTGTACTAGCGGCTGAATAAAAGAGAAGCAAAAGTATCATAAACGGTATGGATAAGAGCACGATGGATGCCGTAAGGGTAAGCTTTAGAATAAAATTAACCGCAAAAAGTATTACCGAAGCCTCAATACTTACTATCCAATTTTTTTTAAACAAATCCCACGAATGTTTTATTGATGAGAAAAAAGATTTTTCTTTTAAAATTGAAAAACATGACGCGTAGACTATTAGGAATGTAATTAATAAAGATATTGCAATAAATAATAACGCTACAAAAAAATAAAAAAACGCTCTGCCTATTGAATGGTCTATAATAATGAATGACAGTGTCCAGCCAGTAAAAGCTAAGAGGCAGGTGATTAACACTTTTCCTAAAATATTTATTCCCAAAATTTGCCAAAAATGTTGTTTACCTTCTTTTAGTACGACACGAAGACTCAGCTTTTTTTTATTTTGATCTAATTTTTGAGCTGATTTGATTAGCCCGCTAAAAGAAATAACCGCCAGCCAGATTAAAAAAGCTATTAGAGCTGTAGCAAAAATTAAGAAAAAAATTGTTAGAATAGCGTTACCTATATTTATTTTGTCCAAGTTTTTGGAAATAATAATTCCGGATAATGAGATAGATGTTATTTTATTTGCAAAAGAACTGAATATCTCAATATTGTTTATGCTGTTTTTGACGGTTATTTCGTACAAACTGCCAAGTCCTAAAAATGTAGTGAAAAACCCCAATATCCATAAAAATCGGTTTCGCCAAGTAACTAAAAAAGCTCGCTTTATTATATCTCGATAAAGAGATGATGAGTCGATTTTCATATGCCTCCTTAAAAAGCTATAAGCTGTAAGCTGTGGGCTATAAGCATATAGCGATATTTATTTTTTAAATAGTGATTCAAACTCTTCTTTTTCTATAATTTCTTGTTTTAATAAAATATCCACTATTTCTTTTAGTTTTTCTTTATTTTTTGAAATGATTTCATGTGCTTTTTTTTCGGCTTCTTTCATTAAATGGGTTATTTCCTCATCGATTACTTGCGCTGTTGTTTCGCTATAATCTTTTTGTTCGGTGAAATCACGTCCCAAAAATACCACATCTTCTTTGTGTCCATAAGTCCGTGGTCCTAATTTTTCACTCATACCATATTGGGTAACCATAGTTCTTGCAAGACGGGTGGCAACCCGCAAATCATTTGAAGCCCCAGTTGTTAAGTCGCTTTCACCAAAAATCATTTTTTCGGTCGCATATCCTCCAAGAGCAACTGCAAGTTCAGCTAAAAATTCTCCGCGTGTTTTGAGGTATCGTTCTTTTTCTGGTAATTTCAAAGTGTAGCCGGCGGCGTGTCCGCGCGAAATAATAGAGATTTTGTGAACGAGATCAGAATAAGGACTTTCGTGAGCAACAAGAGCGTGTCCTGCTTCATGGTATGCAGTAATCTCTTTTTCTTCTTTTGAGAGAACTCTGCTTTTTCTTTCAGGTCCAAGCATAACTTTCTCGATTGCTTCAGTCAGCTCGTCCATAGTCATTTCTTTTTTATTTCTGCGTGCAGTAAGTATCGCCGCTTCATTCATAAGATTTGCCAGGTCTGCGCCGGAAAATCCCGGTGTTCGCTCAGCAATTCTTTTAATATCTACATTTTTTGCGATTGGTTTTCCTTTTGCATGTATTTTTAAAATTTCTGCGCGGTCAATTATATCCGGCATATCAAGGACAATTCTGCGGTCAAAACGTCCCGGGCGAAGAAGCGCCGGGTCAAGAACATCCGGTCTATTCGTTGCGGCCATAACAATTATTCCTTGATTAGGATCAAATCCATCCATCTCAACGAGAATTTGGTTTAATGTTTGCTCGCGCTCGTCATGAGAACCGCCCATACCGGTTCCGCGCTGTCTGCCAACCGCATCTATCTCATCAACGAAAATAATACAAGGTGTATTTTTTTTAGCTTTTGCAAAAAGGTCGCGAACGCGACTTGCCCCAACACCAACAAACATTTCTACAAATTCTGAACCAGAAATATGGAAAAAGGGAACTTCCGCTTCACCGGAAACAGCGCGCGCCAAAAGTGTTTTTCCAGTACCAGGGCTTCCCATAAGAAGAACTCCTTTTGGTATTTTTGCTCCGACGGAAATAAATTTTTTCGGATGTTTCAAAAATTCTACAACTTCTTGCAGTTCTTCTTTTGCTTCTTTTTCTCCTGCGACATCTTTGAAGGTTATCTTGTTTTTAGAATTTTTAGCTATTTCTCGCGCGCCTGATTTTCCAAAACTCATTGCCCGCGTGTTTGCGCCTTGTATCTGGCGAGTCATTATGTAAATAAAAATTCCTATAAATATAAATGGTATTAAAAATGGTAGAAGTGTTTTTAGCCAATAAGAAAAACCAGATTCTTCTTTAACCTCGATTTGTATTGTTTTAATTTTTTCAGGATTTACTGCGTAGTTAGAAAGAAGAGTGGTTAAACTATCTTGTGGCTCTTTTGAAACTTCTTCTGTTGTATCGTCATTCAATGTTACACTTAATTTGTTATCCTGAATTTCAATTTTTTTAATTTGCCCGAGTTCTATTTGGTTTACAAGCGTACCGATATCTTTTATTTCCGGTTTATCTGTTTGTAGATTATACGTACTAAAAAGTCCGGCAATTGCCAGAAAAATAATTAAAAATAAAAGAATATTTTTTAGGAGAGGTGAATTTTTTGCTTTCATAGTATGTTTTAATTATATAGTAAAAATAACACTTTGTATATTATATATAATAATAGGAAGGCGGTCAAGGATTAAAAAATCTCCCAATTGGGAGATTTGAGTTAGAAAGTAAAAGTGCTGATGCCTGGGTAACCCCAAGGAAATTTATTTACCATGATTGTTTGTTCTCTGTCTGGACCGACAGAGATGCCGGAGATGGTAACCCCGAGTTTTTCGCATACGTACCGGGGGATTGCTAGTGCCTTTAAGCTCAGATCACTGATATCGCGAGCGCCGGAAATGTCCTCGTCAAATCCATCAAGGCTAATATAATTCGGTTCAGCTTCGTGAAGAAGCTCTGCTGGGATATCGTTCCAGCTGGTAATTGTTTCTCCTCTGAATCTGTAAGACACACATATCCTGAGAGGATGGAGTCCACGCAAAACATCTAGTTTTGTCCAGAAAAGTTCTTTGATGCCATTAGCCCCTACTGCATGTCGCAGTTGGACAAGGTCTAACCAACCACATCTTCTGTCTCTACCGGTTGTCGATCCATATTCAGCGCCTACTGTACGAATGTGTTTTCCAACCTCATAAAGAAGCTCTGTAGGGAATGGTCCTCCACCAACACGAGTTGTATATGTTTTTACAACACCAATAACTTTTTGAATATCCATCGGACCCAAACCGCTTCCTGATGCTGCGGCACTTGCTAGCGTTGTGGATGAAGTGACGAAGGGGTATGTACCTTGATCCATATCAAGTTCTGCACCTTGCGCGGCTTCAAATAAGATTTTTAAATTCAGTGCTTTTGTGTCCTGGATTATCGGATGAATATTGTCTATATATGGCGCAAGATTGTGGCTTGCCAAGCAAAGCAGTCCGACAACCGAAGAAACAGAATGCCTTTCTCCGCCCAAGCGTTCAATCTCCGGATTGGCTTTTGCCAATGCTTTTTCCGCCAGTCCTCTAAAAAGCTCGGGGTAACGCAAGTGTCCCATTCTGATTCCGCAACGGGCAGCTTTGAACTCATAAGCCGGGCCAATGCCTCGTCCGGTTGTACCGATTTTTCCGGTTTTTTGCGCTTCGCGCAGTTTGTCCAAATCAATATGATACGGCATTATAATGTGCGCCAGATTGGAGATTCTGAGATATTTTTTTGCGTCTTGCAAGAGACCGATTGCCTGCAAAGTATGGATTTCGTCATTCAGAGCCAGTGGATCAAGTACCATATGGTGCCCTAAAACCAAAGTTTTTCCCGGATGGATAACACCACTTGGGATTAGGTGGAGAATAAGCTTTTTGCCGTCTACAACCAGAGTATGCCCGGCGTTATTTCCTCCGCCAAAACGAATAATTATGTCTGCTTTTTCACTTAGCAAGTCAACGATCTTTCCTTTTCCCTCATCTCCCCATTGGGTACCTACAACCACAATGGATTGCATTGTCCTCTCCTTCCCAAGAGTTAAATAACCGTAATTATATTAACATCAAATATTAAAAAAAGCCAGAAATCGTCCGATTTGGTATGATTTGACACTTTTTATAATATATGTTAATATACATTCATACATTCGGCATACTTTATTATTAAGATTAGCTTCTTTTGGTGCTGAGAAGAAGCATTTTTTGTATAAAAAATATGACAGACGAAAAAATAATTGAAAAAGAAGACGAAAAAGCAATTACTGTAAGAGGAGAAGAATTTCGAGAACTGTTAAAGGATAAACAGTTTTTACAAATTCCAAAATCAGGCGACTTGGTAAAAGGAGCAGTTGTTTCCGTATCTAAAAGTGAAGTAAAAATTGATTTGCCAGGTTACCGCACAGGTGTTGTCCGTGGAAATGAACTTTACGGCGAATCAGAAGAGTTTTCCGGTCTTAATGTTGGCGATGAAGTGGAGGCAACCGTAGTTGATTTGGAAAATGAAAATGGTGATGTTGAACTTTCTTTCCGATTTGCTGGCCAGCAAAAAACTTGGGGTAATTTGGACGAGCTCAGAAAGACAGGTGAAAAAGTTAAAGTCAAAGTCCAAGAAGCAAACAAAGGCGGATTGATTATAAAACTTTTTGGAATTCAGGGATTTATTCCTGTTTCACAACTATCACCGGAGAACTATCCTCGTGTTCAGGGTGGAGACAAATCAAAAATTTTAGAGAAATTGCGCAGTTTAGTTGGTCAGGAAATAGAAGTTAAAATTTTGGACGCAGATCAGCAACAGGAAAAACTTATTGCTAGCGAAAAGCAAATTTGGGAAGAAGATCAAAAAGAAAATATTGCTAAATATAAGGTTGGCGATTTAGTAGAAGGAACCATCACCGCTGTTACCGATTTTGGAGTTTTTGTAAAATTTGATGACTTAGAGGGGCTTATTCATATCAGCGAACTTGCCTGGCAGAGAATTGATAGCCCGCAGGATTTATTCAAAGTCGGCGATAAGGTAAAAGCTGTAATTGTTAATATTCAAGGTTCAAGAATTTTCTTATCAATTAAAAAACTTCAGGACGATCCATGGAAAGACGTAAATGAAAAATACAAAATTGGCGACAAGGTAAAAGCCAAAGTCTTGAAGACAAATCATTTCGGTCTTTTTGTTGAGCTCGATAAAGATATTCATGGATTAGTCCATATTTCAGAGTTGGGTAAACATAAGCCGGAAGATTTTAAAGAAAATGATGAAGTTGAAGCAACGATTATTTCCATTGAGCCGAATGAGCATAGATTGGGTCTTAGTATGAAACCACAAGAACAAGAAAGCAAGAAAACTAAAAAACAAGAAAATACAGAAGCAGAAAAAAAATTGGAAGAAGAAGTTAGAGAAGAAGCTTCTTCAGAAGAAAAAGAAGAAATAGCGTCTGAGGAAAAGCCTGAAGAACAAAAAGAAAAGGTTTCCGAACCAGAAGAAGCTGTATCTGACCAAGCAAAAGAAGAATAAAATTTTTTTAGACATCAAACAAAAATCCCGCATTGCGGGATTTTTGATATTTATATAGAATAGAAGTAAGAGGATTAACCATTATTTTATGAATAAATTATTACAAGAGCTAAAAATTTTTTTAGATTTTCTTCCCGAAGGCTTTGCAGATAAACCAAATATTGATTTTGCAAAAGAAGTTCTTACTGAAGACGATGCGCGTCAGATTGTTGAGTTTGGGAAAAAATCATTTCCTTATGTATATGCTTATTCAAAAGTTTTTGATGATTGTTGTCGGATAAAAGAAGAAGCCGGTATTCATAATTTTATAGAAGATGAAAGCGTACGGAAAAGGTTTGATAAGTTTTTACGAGATGGCGGAGAGGTAGAACAGATCAAGCAAGGTAAGGTGCACGAAGAATATTTGAGCAGGGAAGATGTGCTTGCTTTTCAAAATGCCGAACGTGAGGTGCATAAAGAGGTTCATCGCGAAGTGGCGGAGCGGATTGCCGGACAGGATAAAGAAAAATTTGGAGAATACGTTGAGGAAGGAAAAAAGAAGGTTCTGCTAATTGAAGAAAAAATTGCCAATTTGCGTCAAATGGCAGGAGAGCTTCCTGAGCATTCTTCAGAAATAAATCAAAAAATAATGGAGTTGGAAGAACGTTGGGTGAACTATAGCAACGAACCCCAAATACAGGATTTGGATGAACTTTTGGAATTTTATGGCGCTGTTGCCACAGCGGAATATTAGAGTCAAGACATCAAGGAGGTATGCGATGGCCTTTTCAAAACCGATTGGTATATTGTCGTTTTTTTTATCAAGAAGTGAAAAACAATGTGAAAAGTTTGGGGGACGGTTTCAGTGTATGCGAGGGCTCTTAGAACCGCACATTTGCAGGTTTGTGGAAGAGTTATATGAAAATGCGCTGAACGGCCTGAATATCGAAGAAGATAGCAGTTTTTTTCAACCGCTTGAGTGGTATTTTTTATCTTCAGAAGAAAAAAACAGTTAAGAGAAATGGAAGGGTTCTTTAGGGCGGCACTGGAAGACGAACAAGAAAATTTGACAGAAGAAGACAAGGAGGAAATAAAGCAACTTAAAGCCACTATTAATGTATTCAATGCCATGCAAGACGGAAAAATCAAATTAGTGGATGAATATAAAAATGATGAAGAAATAAAAAAGGAGCTAATCGTTGAAGGTTGTCAGATGTCTGCTGATATGATAGTAAGGGCATTATTTGAGACCTGTTTAGAATTCTTTGAAGATGGTGTTTCAAGTTTGGAAGTTAATGAGCTGGTTGAAGCAATTGATTTTATAGACGTAAGATTAGATCAAGAGCTTTCACAAAAATATTGGCCGGAGATAAAAATAATTTTGCGCAAGCTAATGCCAGAACTTTTGAAAGAAAGCTTGGTTGACGTAGGTGAGAGGGGTGATAAGCAAGGTCATTTCTAAATTTTTTATTCAGAGACTCTAAATAGAGTCATTATGTATCCTATAAGTTGGGAAGTAGCCCAAGTTTGGGCACATTCATAACCCCAATTCCAGTCATTTTTGACTGGTTTTTTCATAGGCGGACAGCTTTATAACCATTTACTTCTAGCCCTTGCGCCAATTTTAAATTTATGGTAATATTTTATTATATTAATAATGTATAAAATATGATTTTAAACATTCTTTATCACGGTTTATCATGCTTTTCCATAGAGGCAAAAGGTGTCAACAAGACGACATCTCTTGTTATCAATCCATTTGATACGAAGGGTATGGGACTTAGATTACCAAGAACTCTTTCTGCGGAAATTGTTGCTATTATAGATAATAAAAATAAGCTTTATAATAATTTTTCTGCTGTTTCTGGATCAGAGCTTGTAGTTACAGAACCAGGCGAATATGAAAAAGGCGGAATTTTTATTTACGGTATCCCTGTTAAAAGCGACACAGATGAAAAAACAGAAGAATCTATGATTTTTAGATTTGAATTTGAAGATATGGCTATGGCGCATCTTGGTGGGCTAAAACATAAATTGAGAGATGAGAGTTTATCCGAACTTGAAAATATAGATATTCTTCTTTTACCGGTTGGCGGAGGAGATTCTATTGATTATAAGAAAGCAGCGGAAATAGCCAATCAAATTGAGCCAAGAGTTATTATCCCGATGCAATATAAAATGCCGGGGCTTACTATTAATTTGGATGATGTGCAAAAATTCTTAAAAGAGTATGGCACAAAAGAAGAAACGATGAATAAGTTAAAAATTGCAAGAAAAGATTTACCGGAAGAAGAAACAAAAGTAATAGTTTTGGAGAAAGCATAGCAAAGAGTGTAAATTTCTATTTTTGAACTTATTTTTTATGTCTTCAGACAAAAAAAAATTACATATGTGGCTTTGGGTAATGGGTATAACGTTTGTAATCGGAGTTGTTTGGGTTGCGCTTACAAATTATAATATCAGCGCGACTATTCTTAGCACCAAAAATAGCAAGAGCTCCGATAAGGACACATTATCAGAATTAAAAGATGATTTAAAAAAACAGATGGAAGAAATTGATAAAATGATGAACGAGCATACGCCTCAGGGATCAGAGGTACCGGTATCAACAAGCACAGAAGAATCTCATGGTGATATCAAAAATTTAGAATAAAAAAATATGTCCGACGAAAAACAATTAGAAGCTGAAAATAATATCGGCCAGGTAGAAAATATAAATATTGTCGCCGAAATGCAGGAGTCTTATTTGGATTATGCAATGAGTGTTATTATTTCACGTGCTTTACCCGATGTTCGTGATGGTTTAAAACCAGTCCATCGCAGAATTTTGTATGCAATGTGGCAGATGGGACTTCGTTCTGGCGGGAAATTTCGTAAATCAGCAACTGTTGTTGGTGAAGTTTTGGGAAAATATCATCCGCATGGCGATTCAGCGGTTTATGATTCTATGTCCAGAATGGCACAGGATTTTGCGCTCCGTTATACACTTGTGCATGGTCAAGGAAACTGGGGCTCAATCGATGGCGACCCGGCTGCTGCTATGCGTTATACTGAAGCAAAAATGCGAGGTATTACTGAAGAGCTTTTGTATGACATCGATAAGGAAACAATCGACTTTGTTCCAAATTATGATGCTACGCAAAAAGAACCAAAGGTCATGCCAGCCAAACTCCCCAATCTTCTTTTGAATGGGTCAATGGGTATTGCTGTTGGTATGGCGACAAATATCCCACCACATAATTTAACAGAAGTATGCGGTGCGCTAACTCATTTAATAGATAATCCGGATTGCGGAGTTGATGATTTGATGGAGTTCGTAAAAGGACCGGACTTTCCTACCGGAGGAATTATTTTTGATAAAAATGAAATAAAGACAGCTTATGCCACGGGAAAGGGCGGAATAGTAATGCAGGCTAAAACGGATATACAGGAAGATAGTGGTAAATTCAGAATTATTATTAGCGAGATTCCTTATCAGGTAAATAAATCAACTTTAATAGAAAAAATTGCTGAGCTTGTTCAAACAAAAAAAATAGAAGGCATTAGAGATGTGCGCGACGAGTCTTCAAAAGAAGGAATTAGAATTGTGATAGAGCTTAAAAAAGATGCCTATCCTAAAAAAGTTTTGAATCGTCTTTTTGTGCTCACTCAACTTCAGGGAACATTTCATGTAAATATGCTGGCGCTTGTAGACGGCATCCAACCAAAAGTACTTACTTTAAAAAATGTTTTGGAAGAATACATAAGACATCGTTTGGGAGTTATAAAACGTAGAGTAGAATATGATTTAACCAGAGCTCGCGAACGTGCTCATATTTTAGAAGGCTTGAAAATCGCGATTTTAAAAATAGATTTAATTATTTCTACAATTAAGAAAAGTAGCGATAAAGATGAAGCAAAAATAAATCTAATAAAAAAATTCAAACTTACAGAGATTCAATCGCTTGCTATTTTGGAGATGCGTTTGCAACAATTGGCAAACATGGAACGAATAAGGGTTGAGCAGGAATTAAAAGAGAAGATGGCGCTTATAAAAGAACTAGAAGATCTTTTGAGTTCAAAAAATAAGATGGCGGGCGTTTTAAAGGATGAGATAAAAGAGTTGAAAGAAAAATATGGTGATGAAAGAAGAACCAAAGTTGTTTCGCATGGCGTCAAAGAATTTAAGCCGGAAGATTTAGTGCCGAATGAGTCAGTCATTGTTATGATTACGCAGGATGGATATATTAAGCGTATTCCGCCAGATACCTTCAAAAGTCAGGGAAGAGGAGGCAAGGGCGTAATGGGTCTTACTACAAAAGAAGAAGATATCGTAGAAGTTCTTTTTTCAACAATGACACATAATGACCTTTTCTTTTTTACAACCAGAGGAAGAGTATTCCAACTTAAAACATATGACGTTCCACAGGCAACACGAACCGCAAAGGGTCAGGCACTACAGAACTTTTTGCAATTAGGACCGAATGAAAAAGTTTCCACAGTTCTTTCGTTTGATGATATCAGCGAAGAAAAATATCTTGTTATGGCAACCAAAAAAGGATTGATTAAAAAAGTAGCGCTTGATGAGTTTAAAAATGTTCGACGTTCCGGGCTCATTGCAATTGGTCTTCATGATGATGATTATTTGGAATGGGTAAAGCCTTCAAGTGGAAATAATGATATAATGATAGTAACTGCAAATGGACAGGCCATAAGATTTAAAGAAACAAATGTTCGGGCAATGGGTAGAACTGCTGCAGGCGTCCGAGCTATCCGTCTTAAGAAAAATGATTGCGTTGTGGGAATGGATGTCGTAGATCCAAAAATGGTTAATAAAAATATTCTGGAATTATTTATTGTTACGGAAAAAGGTTATGGTAAGAAGACAACGTTAAAATCATATAAGGTTCAAGGAAGGGGAGGCTCTGGAATTAAGACAGCGAATATAACTGTTAAAACCGGTGAGATAGTGCGTGCTTTTATTGCTAACACTGAAGATGACGGTCGAGATATAATAATAATTTCGGAAAAAGGACAAGTAATAAGAATGAAATTTGGTGGAGTCCCATCTTTGGGACGGGCAACCCAGGGAGTTCATCTTATGCGTTTTAAGGCCGAGAGTGACAAGGCCGCGTCCGTTACCTTGATATAAGATAGAAAATTAAAAAAAGAATTATATTTATTTAATTAACTGCTATAAATTATGAAACCTAAAGTAAAGACAAACAAGGCAAAGCAAGGCCATCGCAGATCTCATGATGCTCTAACACCGGCTACGCTTACGAAGTGTAAAAAATGTGGCGCAACAAAACGTCCTCATTTTGCATGTCCAAAATGTAACTAATTCATATGGCCAATAGACATTTAGCCAGAGCCTTAGCAATGCAAACACTCTATGAGTGGGATTTTAGAAATGCAATGAAAGGCGAAGAAAAAATAAAAAATATTATAAATTACGATAAAGAACAGTTTGCCACAGGATTAGATGATAAGGGTTTTGTAAAAGAGCTTATTGATGGCGTAAAAAAATATAAAGAAGAAATAGATGAGATTATTACGAGATATGCTCCAGAATGGCCATTGGATCAAATAACAACGGTTGATAGAAATGTTTTACGGATTGGTATTCTAGAGCTTAAGCATTCTCCGAATATTCCGGCAAAAGTTGCGATAAATGAGGCGATAGAATTGGCAAAAAATTTTGGTGGAGAATCGAGCGGAAAATTTGTAAATGGTGTTTTGGGCGCAATATATAAGGATATGGTAGAGGCTGGAGAAGTAAAAGATGTTGATAAGGAGAAGCCAGAAAAAGAAGAAGAACCATCCTTGGCTGTTCCGAACGAGAGCGATGCAGAAGCCGAGGGTTCACAAATTCTAGAAGAGATAAAATAATTAATAATTACGAATTATAAATTACGAATTGGGATATCTGCTCTTGATTCATAATTCATGATTCCTGATTCTCTCAAGTATGAAAGATGTAACGGCACTCGCTAAAAAACTTGGTGTAAAATTTAAAAATATTGATTTTTTAACTACAGCGGTTGCACACCGCTCTTATTTAAATGAGCATCCAAAATTTCGGTTGGGACATAATGAGCGTTTAGAATTTTTAGGAGATGCGGTAATAGAGTTGGTCGTTACAGAATATTTATTTGAAAATTATCCAAATCCAGAAGGTGATCTTACTAATTGGCGCGCTTCGCTTGTAAACGCCAATACTTTAGGTGAGTTATGCAGAGATTTGGGAGTGGAAGATTATATGCTTCTTTCGCGTGGAGAGATGAAAGACAAAGATTCCAAAGCTCGTCTTTATATTTTAGCCAATGCCTTTGAATCAATCGTTGGCGCAATTTATTTAGATGGCGGATATAAAGCAGCGGATGTTTTTTTAAAAAAATATTTATTAATAAAACTTTCAGAAATTTTGGAGAAAAAGTTATATCTTGACCCAAAGAGCAGATTTCAGGAGGTGGCGCAGGAAAAATTTGGCGTTACTCCAAATTATAAGGTTTTGAAAGAAGTTGGACCTGACCATGCAAAAAAATTTACTATTGGAGTTTATATTGGAGATGAAAAAATTGCCGAGGGTAAAGGTACTTCAAAGCACGAAGCACAAGTGGATTCTGCCCGTGCCGGATTGGAAGCTAAGGGTTGGGAGTAATAAAAGAATTACAAATTATCATTTACGAACTACGAATAAAAAAGCTGCGATTACGTAGCTTTTTTGTAATCAGCATTATTTGTAGTATAATATTATGTATAATTCCATAACCCATCATTCATAATTTTTAATTCATAATTTGTATGACTATAGATCAACTATTTAAAACAGTTATAAAGAATAAGGCGTCTGACTTACATCTAACTACTGAACTTCCGCCAATTTTAAGAATTAGTGGAGAACTTATTAAAGTAAAAACAAAACCGCTTACCGCGAAACAGATAGAAGCCTTAGTTTTTGCAATGATTGATAAAACGCTCCAACAAAAATTTATAAAAAATAGAGAATTGGATATTGCCTATTCTCTATCATCAGGCGAACGTTTCCGTGTTAATTTATTTTTTGAAGAAGGCTCTATCAGTATGGCGGCTCGCGCTATTCCAAAAGATATACCGTCAATGAAAGATTTGGAATTACCTGAGATAGCAGAAAAATTTACCAACCTTCCTCACGGACTTGTTTTAGTAACCGGTCCGACTGGTTCTGGAAAATCAACAACTTTGGCAGCAATGGTAAACCGTATCAATAAAACGCGTGCCGAAAATATAATTACATTGGAAGATCCTGTGGAATTTAATTTTGTTCCTGTAAAATCAGTCATAAGACAGAGACAACTAGGAACAGATATGTTAAGCTTTGCCGAAGGGATGAAACACCTTCTGCGTCAAGACCCAAACGTAATTATGGTAGGGGAGATGCGTGATTTGGAAACTATCTCTTCAGCGTTGACTTTAGCAGAAACAGGGCATTTGGTTTTTGCCACTTTGCATACCTATAGCGCAGCCCAGACAGTGGATCGCATTATCGATGTTTTTCCTCCATATCAGCAACCGCAAATAAAAATTCAATTAGCAATGACTTTACGTGGTATTATTTCTCAACAGCTCGTTCCAAAACATGGCGGAGGTAGAACGGCGATTCGCGAGATTTTAATAAATAATGCGGCTATCGCAAACCTAATTCGCGAAGGAAAGGTTCAACAAATAAAAACAGTTTTACAGACAAGTGCTAAATCGGGGATGTTTACCATAGAGCAAGATATAAAACGAGCTGTAAAAGATGGAAAGATTGATGACAAAACAGCAGATATTTATTTGATAAGATAATTTTAAAGATAGTAAAATACCCCATTTTTAATAAAAACAAAATTAAAAATCCTGCAAATGCAGGATTTTTAAGTCCGCCCAGCAGGATTTGAACCTGCGACCGTTTGCTTAAGAGGCAACTGCTCTACCGGC